>NZ_JAFL01000013.1:0-110394 GCF_019633685.1 Paracoccus sp. J56 | reverse complement strand
GAAGGCTTTGGCCAAAAAATCGCGCTCGACGACGAGCTGGCCGATCTTGGCGTGCAGCTTCGTGACCTCGGCCTCCCGGCCGACCTGTGCGTCGGAAGCCTTGTCGTCGAACGCCTTGGCCAGGTTCTCGATGGCCTGCCGCTTCCACTGCGTGATCTGGTTGGGATGAAGCTGGTGTTTCGTGGCTAACTCCGAAATCGTCCGCTCGCCGCGGATCGCCTCAAGCGCGACCTTGGCCTTGAACTCGGCCGTAAACCGTCTGCGTGTCTTCATGCTGGATCGTCCTTTTCATCGGTCGATCCACCTTATGCCCCTGTCTCAGAAACCGGCACCACCTCACGGTGGGGTCGGGGTTTTCGCGTGATATTTGCGAAGTGAGGGGGGCTAATTGATGCGCCGGAAATACACAACACACCTTGTGGTTGTTGACGCTGCGTCGGCTTTTTGATCTGCCCGGTCTGATCTGCGTATTCACAGGGTTTTCCCGGGTCCCGTCGGCTTTTCCGCAGGTGTGGCCTTGTGGTATCACTATGGCGTGAACTTGTGGCTGCGATCCGGCTGTTTTCCAGATGTCACATTCCTCTGCTGAAAGACCCTCGATGAGTAAGCGAGGTCTTCATGAACGCCTGGTGGATCGCATCCGTCTGCATCAACCGCACACTTGGGGGGCAAAGATCAGAGCCGCTTTGCTCTCGTGTCTATCGCCAGCCGCCGTCGCTGTGGCGCAGCTTTTTCATGGCGCTGATGGACCGCATGTTCCGTGAAACCGCCCATTGCGAGAATATCCATCTGCGCTGGCGCGACCGTTACGGGGCCTGAGCGGCGGGGCGGTTGGCAAAATAATGCAGCCGAAACGGCTGGAACTGCCCGCCGCCCCTTGTTCTTTTCCTGTGCGGCCCATAGAACGCGCCCCGGAAAACTGGTGATGCTGGGGGCAAGAAATGCCGCTTCTGGTGATGAAATTCGGCGGCACTTCGGTGGCCGACCTGGACCGCATCAAGAATGCCGCGCTGAAAGTTCAGCGCGAGGTCGAACGCGGCTATGACGTCATCGTCATCGTCAGTGCCATGTCGGGCAAGACCAACGAACTGGTCGGCTGGGTCGAGGCGACCTCGCCGCTGTTTGACGCGCGCGAGTATGATGCTGTCGTTGCTTCGGGTGAGAATGTCACGGCCGGGCTGATGGCGCTGACGCTGCAGGAAATGGGTGTGCCCGCGCGCAGCTGGCAGGGCTGGCAGGTGCCGATCCATACCACGTCCCAGCATTCGGCGGCGCGGCTTGTCGATATTCCGCGCGACAACATCGACCAGAAATTTGCCGAAGGCATGCGGGTTGCCGTGGTTGCGGGTTTCCAGGGCATCACCGTGGACAACCGCATCACCACGCTTGGCCGGGGCGGCTCGGACACCACCGCCGTTGCCTTTGCCGCCGCCTTTGGGGCCGAACGTTGCGATATCTATACCGATGTGGACGGGGTCTATACCACCGACCCGCGCATCACCTCCAAGGCGCGCAAGCTTGACAAGATCGCCTTTGAAGAAATGCTGGAGCTGGCCAGTCTGGGGGCCAAGGTGCTTCAGACGCGCTCGGTCGAACTGGCGCTGCGCTACAAGGTCCGCCTGCGGGTGCTGAGTTCGTTCGAAGATACCGACGAAAACAGCGGCACTCTGGTCTGCGATGAGGATGAAATCATGGAATCGAAAGTCGTTAACGGCGTCGCATATTCCCGCGAAGAGGCCAAGATCACCCTGGTCACAGTCGAGGATCGTCCCGGCATTTCGGCCGCGATCTTTGCGCCGCTGGCCGACGCTGGCGTCAACGTGGATATGATCGTCCAGAACATTTCGGAACGGAACTACGAGGACCATCCGGGTGCCGTCACCGACATGACCTTCTCGTGCCCGGTCAACCAGGTCGCCCGCGCCCGCAAGGCAATGGAAGAGGCCAAGGCCGCCGGTCACATCGCCTATGACGAACTGGTCGTCGATACCGAGGTCGCCAAGGTTTCGGTCGTTGGTATCGGTATGCGCAGCCATGCCGGTGTTGCGGCGCGCATGTTCAAGGCGCTGGCCGATGAAAACATCAACATCAAGGTGATTTCTACCAGCGAAATCAAGATTTCGGTGCTGATCGACCGCAAATATATGGAACTGGCGGTTCAGGCACTGCATGATGCCTTTGAACTGGAACAGTCCTGAACCAGACTGACGGCTGAAGCGGGAGGATTATGCCCGAACGCAAAGACAGCGAATCGCGCAAGCTGCTGCGGCGGCTGCGCGAGACTTTGGCGGCCCCCGGAGGGGGGCAGCATCGTCTGGACCAGATTACCCATCATATCGCTGATTCGATGGGGACCGAGGTCTGCTCGATCTATCTGTTTCGCGACCCCGAAACGCTGGAGCTTTGCGCGACCGAGGGGCTGAAGCCCGAGGCCGTGCACAAGACCCGTCTGCGTCTGGGTGAGGGGCTGGTAGGTCGTGTTGCCCGCACCGGGCGACATGTAAACACCGCCGATGCCCCGGGTGAGCCCGGTTTTCGCTACATGCCCGAGACCGGCGAAGAGGTGTTCTCCAGCTTTCTGGGCGTGCCGATTCAGCGCGTCGGCGAAAGACTGGGTGTGCTGGTGGTGCAGTCCCGCAGTGCCCGCCAGTTCAGCGAGGATGAGGTTTATGGCCTTGAGGTCGTCGCCATGGTTCTGGCCGAAATGGCCGAACTGGGCGCTTTTCTTGGCTCGCAGGCGGACAGCCTGCACCATTTCCCGATCATGTTCCGCGGCACGACCGGGCAAGAGGGCACGGCCGAAGGTCATGTCTGGCTGCACGAGCCGCGCGTCGTGATAACGAACCCTGTTGCCGACGATCCGTTAAAGGAAAAGGCGCGGCTGAATGAGGCCGTGGCCATGTTGCGCACCACGGTCGATTCCTTGCTGGCCGCCGCCGATATGGGCTCGGGCGATTCTGCCGAGGTGATGGAGACCTATCGCATGTTTGCCCATTCGCGCAGTTGGCTGCGCCGGATGGAAGAGGCGATCGACCTTGGCCTTTCGGCTGAAGCGGCCGTCGAAAAAGAACAAAGTCAGGCTCGCGCCCGGCTGGAAAGCGCCGCCGATCCCTATTTGCGCGACCGGCTGCACGATCTTGACGATCTGTCCAACCGGCTGCTGCGCATCCTGACCGGGCAGGGTCGCGATACCGGGGCCGAAATGCCCGAGGATCCGATCCTTGTCGCCCGCAACATCGGTCCGGCCGAGCTTTTGGACTATGGCCGACGGCTCAAAGGCGTGGTGCTTGAGGAAGGCTCTGTTGGCAGCCACGCCGCCATCGTCGCTCGTGCGCTGGCAATTCCGCTGGTGATCCATGCCGAGCGCATCACCTCCGAGGCGCTTAACGGTGATCTGATCCTTGTTGATGGCGACATGGGCACGGTGCATCTGCGCCCGGAAGAGACCGTCACCAAGGCTTTCCGCGACAAGATGGCCATGCAGGCCGAAGCACAACAGCGCTATGCCGGGCTGCGTGACCTGCCTGCAACCTCGACATGCGGCACGACGATTCAGCTTTACATGAATGCGGGGCTGATGGCCGATCTGCCCAGCCTTGAAAGCTCGGGCGCGGAGGGGGTGGGGCTGTTCCGCACCGAGTTGCAGTTCCTGACCCGTACCAAGGTTCCGCGCCGGGGTGAGCTTGCGGCGCTTTATGCCCATGTGCTGGACAATGCCCATGGCAAGCCGGTGATGTTCCGAACGCTCGATATCGGTTCGGACAAGGTGCTGCCCTATATGAAGCCACAGGACGAACCGAACCCGGCCATGGGCTGGCGGGCGATCCGTGTCGGGCTGGACAAGCGGGGGGTGCTGCGCATGCAGTTGCAGGCGCTGATCCGTGCCGCCATTGGCCAGCCGTTGCATGTCATGTTTCCCTTCATCACCGAGATGAACGAGTTCGAAGAGGCGCATAAGCTGCTGATGGAGCAGCTTGCCCGTGAACAGCGTCTGGGTCACGCGCTGCCGTCGGATATCCGGGTCGGTGCGATGCTTGAGACGCCGTCGATGGCGTTTGCCCCGAAGAAATTCTTTGAGATGTGCGACTTTATCTCGGTCGGGGGTAATGACCTGAAGCAGTTCTTCTTTGCTGCTGACCGTGAAAACGAGATGGTGCGGCGGCGTTATGACACGCTCAACACCTCGTTCATCACGCTGCTGGAGCAGATCGTGCAGCGCTGCGATGAGGCGCGGGTGCCCGTATCTTTCTGCGGCGAGGATGCCGGCCGCCCGATCGAGGCGGTGACCTTTGCCGCGCTTGGCTTTCGGCGGCTGTCGATGCGCCCGGCCTCGATCGGGCCGGTCAAGCATCTGATCCGCCGGGTGAACCTGAGCGAGCTGAAGCGGGTGATTGATGACGCGCGCGCTGCGGGCGAAATCAATCTGCGTCGCCCGGTCACCGAATGGCTGGCCCGGCAATAGCCCGGGTCGCGCCACACCGCCCGGCCGCAACCAAACCCTGCTGAGCCCGGATCGGCCAGGCCCTCTGTCCGGGGCGCGGTTATACAAAAGTATATCAACGGGATACCAATAGCAGGCCGTTCTTTCCTCACGCGCACTCGTCAGGAGTGCGCGCCTGGTCTAAAGAGCAACCACGCCGTCCGACGCCTGCGCGACCGGACATCTACAGGAAAGTACAGAAATGGCGAGCGACAGTAGTCGATCTAACGCGCTGCAAAAGATGCTCCGCACGGGCTAGGCCGCCAGGTCTCTCCTCGGGGTGTCCGTTGCAGCGGATAACGAGGTGAGACATGAACAACAGCATTCGCATCAGGAATGTGGTGCCGGTCCAGGGCCGGCGCAATCACGTTATCCGTCCCATCCGCCCGGTGTCGGCCATGCAGGCCGCGCCGCGTCTGCGGATGTGCTGGTCCGTCAGCCCTGGCACCCGGCAACTGACGGTTTCCTGGCACGCCGCCCGTGTCACTGTCGATGAAGGCGCTGGCACCGAGCCTGGGCTTTTGCGGGGCGCACGGGCGTTTCCGCGCAGGATGCCGGGGAAAAGGCTCCGACACGGATAGCGGACCTTGACCGGCCGCCGCTTTTGCCCTGAGGCCCGGGCGGCGGCCCCATGCAGAAACGCGATTTGATCAATGCTCCACGCGGCTCGTGCCAGCGAGGGACGGGCCGCTGTTTTTCTGAGACAGGGTACCGTTTCTGCCGCGCCGCTGCGTGCAAAACGACAAGGCAGAACCGATAATGAACCAGATACTTTCCACCCGCGAGCGACACAGGCAGACGCCGCAGAAACCTGCGGCCCTTCTTTCGATGCGGGCCGTGCGTGAGGCAAACAACGACCTGACCATCACGATTGCGAACCTGAAATCCTCGCTGAGCGGCCTGACTGCGGCCGAGGCCGAACGTCGCCTGCACAGGAACGGTCCGAACGAGACCGTCCACGAAAAGGCTCCGCATTGGGCGATCCAGTTGCTTGCAACACTGAAAAACCCCTTCATCCTGGTTCTGGCGATGCTGGCGGCGATTTCGGTCTATCTTGAGCCCGAGGATCTGACCGGCCCGATCATCATCGGCACCATGATCGTGCTGAGCGTTATCCTGCGTTTCTGGCAGGAGTTCCGCTCGACCCGCGCGGCCGAGGCGTTGCAGGCCATGGTGCGCACCACCGCAACCGTGCTGCGCCGTACCGGGGGCGCGCCAGAGGGGCAATGGTCCGAGATCCCCATGCGCGAACTGGTCGTCGGCGATATTGTACGCCTTGGTGCCGGTGACATGATCCCCGCCGATGTGCGGCTGATCGAATCTAAGGACCTGTTTGTCAGTCAGGCGGTCCTGACCGGCGAATCCATCCCGGTCGAGAAATACGACACGCTCGGCGCGGTGGCCGAGAAATCGGCCGGTGCCGTCGCGCCCGCCGATGCCGGGCCGCTTGATCTCAGCAACATCTGCTTCATGGGGACGAATGTCGTCAGCGGACAGGGCCACGCGATTGTGGTTGCGACCGGCAATCACACCTATTTCGGCTCTCTTTCCAAAGCCATCGTTGGCACCCGGGCCGAGACCTCGTTCGACCGCGGCGTCAAAAGTGTCAGCTATTTGCTGATCCGCTTTATGCTGGTGATGGTGCCGATCGTTCTGGTCATCAATGGCGTGGTCAAGGGGGACTGGCTTGAGGCGCTGATGTTCTCGCTGTCTGTCGCTGTCGGCCTGACGCCCGAAATGCTGCCGCTGATCGTGACCGCGAACCTTGCCAAAGGCGCGATTGCCATGTCGCGGCGCAAGGTGATCGTCAAACGCCTGAACGCCATCCAGAACTTTGGCGCGATGGATGTGCTTTGCACCGACAAGACCGGCACGCTGACCCAGGACCGCGTCATTCTTGAGGCGCATTTCAATACCGAAGGCGTGCCAGATGACCGGGTGTTGCAGATTGCATGGCTGAACAGCCACCATCAGACCGGGGTCAAGAACCTGCTTGACCTTGCTGTGCTGGACTATGCCGCGGCCAACAAAAACCGCAAAGGCACGGACTGGCCCCTGAACTATCACAAGGTGGACGAGATCCCCTTTGATTTTGTCCGCCGCCGCCTTTCTGTCGTGGTCGCCGGAGAAGGGGGGGAGCACCTGCTTGTCTGCAAGGGCGCTGTCGAAGAGATGCTGGCGATTTCCTCTTTCGTCGCGGGTCCTGACGGCATGTGCCCGTTGGATGCCGAGCGGCGCGCCGCTCTGGTTGCCCGCGCGCGGGCGCTGAATGAGGATGGTCTGCGCGTGGTGCTGGTCGCCACCCGCGAATTCACCAGCGCAGAGGCAAAATCTGCCTATTCGCTTAGCGATGAGGCCGGGTTGACGCTGCACGGTTTCCTCGCCTTTCTCGATCCGCCCAAGGACAGCGCGCGGGCGGCGATTGCCGCGCTGCATTCCCATGGCGTAGCGGTCAAGATCCTGACCGGTGACAATGCTGTCGTCACCGCCAAGATCTGTCATGAAGTCGGGCTAAAGGTCGGAACCCCGCTGCTTGGGCGCGACATCGCAAGGCTGGACGATACGCAGCTGGCCGAGGTTGCCGGGCGTACGACGGTATTTGCCAAGATGTCGCCGCTGGACAAGGCGCGCGTCATTCAGGTGCTGAAATCGCTGGGTCATACCGTCGGCTATCTGGGCGACGGGATCAACGATGCTCCGGCGCTGCGCGATGCCGATGTGGGGATATCGGTCGATACCGCCGCAGATATTGCCAAGGAATCCGCCGATATCATCCTGCTTGAGAAAAGCCTGATGGTGCTGGAAGAGGGCGTGATCAAGGGCCGCGAGGTTTTTGGCAATATCATCAAATATATCAAGATGACGGCCAGCTCGAACTTTGGCAATGTGTTCAGCGTGCTGGTGGCCTCGGCCTTTCTGCCGTTTCTGCCGATGATGCCGATCCACCTGCTGATCCAGAACCTTTGCTATGACGTCTCGCAGCTGTCGCTGCCCTGGGACCGCATGGATGAGGAGTATCTGGAAAAGCCGCGCCAATGGTATGCGGGGGACATCGCCCGCTTTATGGTGGTCATCGGTCCGATCAGCTCGATCTTTGATATCACCACCTATTGCCTGATGTGGTTCGTCTTCAGCGCCAACACGATCGGGGAACAGTCGCTCTTTCAGTCGGGCTGGTTCATCGAGGGGCTGCTGTCCCAGACGCTGGTCGTGCATATGATCCGCACGCGTAAGATACCCTTTGTCCAGAGCACGGCGACCTGGCCCGTTCTGCTGCTGACCGGGGCGATCATGGTGCTGGGCATCTATATTCCCTTCTCGCCGCTTGGCAGCATGATTGGGCTGCAACCGCTGCCCTGGTCCTACTTTCCTTGGCTGGTGGCGACTTTGGCAGGGTATTGTGTGCTGACCCAGCTGGTGAAAACGCTCTACATCCGCCGTTTCAAGGCCTGGCTGTAAGGCGCGGTCAGAACCGGAATGGCCAGCGGCGCGTCCCGGCGATGCCGTTGGCCGGATCACTGCATGACAGAAAGGACAGGGACAATGGACGACCCTTCAAGTTGCGGCCAGTTCATCTGGATATTCTGAGCGCGGCACCACGGCAGGCGGATGAGGCGTTCTCTTACTGCCTGCCACGGAGTTTCGCCATGTTTCAACGTCCGATCCTTATGTCACGCAACCCCCAGCCTCTTGTCCAGCCCGTGCCTATTGCGCTTCGTGCAGCCCGCTGGGTCACGGTTGCCGTCTATCTGTTGCTGATCACGCTCCTGCTGCTCGTTGCGCCGATCCGCGAGGCAGAGGGGGTGGCCCCGCTACCCGCTCCGGCGCGGACCCTTTGACCCAGGCAGAAGGAGAGAGTGCGATGTTGAATACTGACCATCTTCCGCAGACTTTTTTCGGCCTCAGCGCAGCGGTGTTGCTCGGCGGCCTGATCGGGTTTGAGCGGCAATGGCGCCAAAGGCTCGCCGGTCTGCGCACCAACACGCTGGTGGCGCTGGGTGCGGCGAGTTTCGTGCTGTTTGCAAGCCTTGTCTCGGGCGAGATGAGCCCGACCCGGATGGCGGCGCAGGTCGTTTCGGGGATCGGCTTTCTGGGCGCCGGCATCATCTTCAAGGAAGGCCTCAACGTCACCGGCCTGAACACGGCAGCGACGCTTTGGTGTTCGGCGGCGGTGGGGGTGCTGTGTGGCGCCGGTTTTTATCCCCACGCCACCATTGCCGCCTGTTTCGTGATCGGTGTCAATCTGGTACTGCGACCACTGGTGCGGGTCATCGGACGCCGCCCCGTCGCCTCCAGCGAGGCCGGGGCGGAGTACCACATCTCGATCGTTTGTCATGGCGAGGTCGAGGCCCAGATCCGCGCGCTGCTGCTGCGCGATCTGGGCACAGCCCTGCATATCCACGAGCTGGAAAGCAGCAATATCGAGGACAGCAACCGGGTCGAGGTCCTGGCCTTCGTGCGCGCCGACAACCGGCAGGACCGGCTGCTTGAGCAGATCGTCGGCCGGCTGAGCATTGAGCCGATGGTCACTGCCGCCCGATGGCGTCTGGACGCGGCCGGGACGGGGCGGGATTAATGCGTCGTTCCGCCCGCGTCGAAGGTGTAGAACCGCGCCCGACAGCAGTCGGTACAGCCGAAAAGGATGATGGGGTGATCGAAAATCGTCCGGGTCTTGCAGAAATCGCCGTCACCCTGCGCTGGGCATTCATGCTTGGGCTGATGGTGGTGATATTCGTCGCCGATACCATCACTGCGCTGGAAATCGCGGTGGCGGTCTTTTACGTCGCCGTGGTGCTGATCGCCGATGGGTTCCTGCGCCGGCGCGGTGTGCTGGTAGTGGCGGCAAGCTGCATCGTGCTGACGCTGGCCAGTTTCTTCTTTACTCACGCCGGGGCTTACGAAGCTGGCGTGATCAATTGCGCGCTGAGCCTTTGCGCCATTGCCATCACCACATATCTGGCCCTGACCCGATCTTCGGTCATTCTGGCCGAACATGAGGCGCGGGCTCAGCTTGTCCGGCTTGCCCGGGTCAATACGCTGGGCGAGATGACCGCATCAATCGCGCATGAGGTGAACCAGCCTCTGACGGCGGTGGTAACCAGCGCCAATGCGGGGTTGCGCTGGCTGGCGGCGGGTCCGCCCAATCTTGGCAAGGCGCGACAGGCGCTTGAGCGGATCATCGGCGATGCGAACCGGGCCAGCGATATCGTCGCGCAGGTGCGCAACCTGTCCAAACGCGCCGATCCGCGGGCAGATTGGCAAGAGGCCCCGGTACTGGTCGCCGGGGTCGTCGCGCTAAGCCGCGGTGAGCTGGACCGGAACGGGGTCCGGGTGCGTGTCAGACCGGCCGATGGCCTGCCCCTTGTGTTGGCCGATAGCGTGCAGGTCCAGCAGGTCCTGTTGAACATCGTCCTGAACGCCATCGACGCCATGGCCGCCACCCCGGCCGAGCGACGCGAGCTGGCGATTGATCTGGCGTGCGAAGTGCCGGGCTTCGTGCGCTTCTCGATCCGCGACCATGGCACAGGTGTCCCGCCCGAGGCGGTTGCAGGCATATTCGATGCCTTCTACACCACCAAACCTCAGGGAATGGGGATTGGGCTTGCCGTCAGCCGCTCGATCGTCGAGGCGCATGGCGGACGGATCTGGGTCGAGCCGCAACCCGAGGGCGGGGCGGTATTTCATTTTACCCTGCGCGCGCGCCAGACACGGGGGTGATGATGCCTATGAACCGGGACAATATGCCTAAAGACAGTCAGCAGGATCAGCCTGTGGTCTTTGTCGTCGATGACGACAGATCGGTCCGGGACGCGCTTGAGGATCTGCTGGCCTCGGTCGGACTGGGCAGCATGCTATTTGCCTCAAGCCAGGAGTTTTTACAGGCTGAGCGGCCCGATGCCCCGGCCTGTCTGGTGCTTGATGTGCGTATGCCCGGGCTGAGCGGCCTTGATTTTCAGGACGAGCTGGCGCGGCAGGGGCTGCATATCCCCATCGTCTTTATCACTGCCCATGGCGATATCCCCATGTCCGTCCGTGCGATGAAGGGCGGCGCCATCGAGTTTCTGACCAAGCCCTTTCGGGATCAGGACCTGCTTGATGCCATTCAGCAGGGTATCGCCCGGGACCGCATCCGCCGGCAGGAAGAGGCGGTCAGGCAGGATCTGCGCCGCCGCTATGCCAGCCTGAACCAAGGCGAACGCGCAGTGATGGATCTGGTCATAAAGGGGCTGTTGAACAAACAGATCGCCGGGATGCTGGATGTCAGCGAAATCACCGTCAAGGTCCGGCGCGGCCGGGTGATGCGCAAGATCGGGGCACAGTCACTTGCCGATCTGGTCCGCTTTGCGGAACGTATTCACGAGGCAGACCGGGGCTGGCGGGACTGAACCCGTCAGCTGGTCTGGCCCTTAGCCAAGCATCGGTTCTCCGGCGACATAGGTCTGCGCGATCGAGCGGTCATCGCCCAGGATTTGCAGGATGAACAGCTCTTCGGCCAGCGTCCCGGCCCGATCCATACGCAGTGCCATCGCCGGGGTGGCGCGGCTGTCGAGCACCACCAGATCGGCGTCGCTGCCGGTGTCCAGCGTGCCGATGCGGTCGGCCATGCCAAGCGCCAGCGCATTGCCACGCGTGACCCAATGGAAGGCGGCAAAGGGATGCAGCTTTTGCCCGCGCATTTGCAGGATCTTGTAACCCTCGTTCAGGGTTTGCAGCATCGAATAGCTGGTGCCGCCGCCGACATCGGTGGCGATGCCGCTGACCACGCCCGCAGCACGCAAGCCCGCCTCGTCAAACAGGCCCGAGCCGAGGAACAGGTTCGAGGTCGGACAGAACACCGCGCGTGAGCCGGTCTCGGCCATGCGGGCAATCTCGCGCGGTTCAAGGTGGATCGAGTGGCCCAGCAGCAGCTTATCCGAAAGCAGGCCGTAGGTCTCATAGATGTCCAGATAGTCGCGCGCCTGCGGGTATAGGCTTAGCGTAAATGCGATCTCGTCGCGGTTCTCGCTCAGGTGGGTTTGCACATGACAGTCGGGATGTTCGCGGACAAGCTGGCCCGCCATCTGCATCTGCTCGGGCGTCGAGGTGATGGCAAAGCGCGGTGTGATCGCATAGCGCAGCCTGCCGCGGCCGTGCCATTTGGCGATCAGCGCCTTGCTGTCGTCATAGCCCTGTTGGGGGGTGTCCAGCACCGCCTCGGGCGCATTGCGGTCCATCATCACCTTGCCGGCGATCATCGCCATACTGCGTGCCTCGGCTGCTGAAAACAGCGCCTCGGCCGATTGCGGATGGACCGAACAAAAGGCGACGGCGGTGGTGGTGCCATGGGCCAGCAGCAGGTCGAGGAACCGCTCGGCCATGGCCGGGGCGTGTCCCTGCTGGGCAAAGCGCGATTCCTCGGGAAAGGTATAGGTGTTCAGCCAATCAAGAAGCTGCGCGCCCCAGCTGGCGATCACCTGCACTTGCGGGAAATGGATATGGGTGTCGATAAAGCCCGGCAGGATCAGATGCGGGCGGTGATCGGTTTCCGGCAGGTCGGGCTGGCGCAGATCGGCGTAATCGCCGACGGCGGCGATCTTGCCATCCTCGACGATGACGGCGCCATCCTCGTGATAGGTAAACGCGTTTTCGACCTCGACCGGGTCGGCATGGAATGAGAGCGTGCGCCCCCGGATCAGCTTTCGCATGGGTGTCTTTTCGGTGAAGAAACGGTTTCGGTCAGACGGCCGATAATCTCGGCGGCGGTGAAGGCGGCGATGATCTCGGGGCGCTTGTCACGCGACCAGCCTGCGCCGATGGGGCAGGTCAGCCGGTCGGTGTCGAGCCCCTGCGCCCGGGCAAAGCGGCGAAACTGCGCCAGCTTGGTCCGGCTGCCGATCATGCCGATATAAGGCGCGTCCATACGGCGCAGCGCCTCGGCCGCCAGCAGGAAATCCAGCGCGTGATCATGGGTAACGACGACAAAGCTGGTGCCAAACGGGGCGTGGCGGATCTCGGCTTCGGGCAGGGGGGTCAGGCGGGTTTCGCCCTCTGCCTGCGCGAGCTCGCCTGCGCGCTGGTCGATCAGGATCGGCCGCAGCGGCAAAAGCGCCAGCGCGCGCGAAAGCGCCCGCCCGACATGGCCTGCGCCAAAAATCAGCACCCGGGGATGTTCGGGCTGGGGCGGCGCTTCGGCGACGCGGGTCAGCACAAGCTCGACCCGGCCACCGCAGCATTGGCCGATCTGCGGTCCCAGCGGCACGTCCATGCAAGCCGCCTCTTCGCCGCGCGCCAGCATCTGCCGGGCGCGGTCGATGGCCATATATTCAAGCTGGCCACCCCCGATCGTGCCGCTGAGGCCCTGTTCGGTGACATGCATCACCGCCCCCTTTTCGCGCGGGGCTGAACCGCGCGTGCGCGTAACCTCGACCCGGATCATCGCCGCACCCGCTCGATCGCCATCAGCACCCGCTCGGGCGTTGCGGGGGCGTCGATGCGCGGGTTCTCGGCATAGCCGTTGAAAGAGGCGACCGCCATGTTCAGCGCCTGAAAGACGCTGATCCCCAGCATAAAGGGCGGCTCGCCCACGGCCTTTGAGCGTTTGATCGTCGCCTCGCGGTTCACTGACCAGTCGGCGAGATTGACGTTAAAGACCTTGGGTCGGTCCGAGGCCAGCGGGATCTTGTAGGTCGAAGGCGCGTGCGTGCGCAGTCGCCCCTTGTCGTCCCACCACAGTTCCTCGCTGGTCAGCCAGCCGGTTCCTTGTACAAAAGCGCCCTCGACCTGCCCCTTGTCCAGCGCAGGGTTCAGACTGCGGCCAACGTCATGCAGGACATCGGCGCGCTCGATGACGTATTCGCCGGTCAGCGTATCGACCGAGACTTCGGAGCAGGCCGCCCCATAGGCGAAATAGTAGAACGGGCGACCCCGGCCGGTTTCGCGGTCCCAATGGATTTTTGGCGTCTTGTAAAAGCCCGCTGCCGACAGCTGGATCCGCGCCATATAGGCGCTTTTGATAAAGGCGTCGAAGGGCATGGTTTCATTGCCGATCTGCACCGTCTCGCCGATGCTGACCAGTTCGGGGGCAACGCCCTTGGTCTCGGCCGCAAATGCGGTCAGGCGGGCGATAAGCTGCTGACAGGCATCAAGCGCCGCCATCCCGTTCAGGTCCGACCCTGACGATGCGGCGGTGGCCGAGGTGTTCGGCACTTTCTCGGTCGTGGTCCTGGTGATGCGGATGCGGTCGATGTCGATCCCCAGCGCCTCGGCCACGACCTGAGCGACCTTGGTGTTCAGGCCCTGACCCATCTCGGTCCCGCCATGGTTCAGGTGGACCGAGCCGTCGGAATAGATGTGGATCAGCGCGCCAGCCTGGTTGTACCAGGTTGCGGTAAAGCTGATGCCGAACTTGACCGGGGTCAGTGCGATACCCTTGCGGATGACGCCACCTTTGGCGTTCCAGTCCAGCACGGCCTGCCTGCGGGCGTGGTAGTCGCTGCTTGCCTCAAGCTCATCAAAGATGCGCGGCAGGATCTGGTCCTCGACCTCCTGATGATAGGGGGTCAGCTGGCCGTTCTGATAGAGGTTCAGCTTGCGGATCTCCAGCGGATCGCGGCCCAGCGTATAGGCAATATCTTCGATCACGCGCTCGGCCATGATGACGCCCTGCGGCCCGCCAAAGCCGCGGAAGGCGGTGTTTGAGCAGGTGTTGGTCTTCATCGGATGGCTGCGCAGCTCGACCGCCGGGTAGAAATAGGCGTTGTCGGCATGAAACAGCGCCCGGTCGGTCACCGGACCCGACAGATCGGCCGAAAAGCCGCAGCGGGCGTAGAAATCGGCCTCGACCGCATGAATCTTACCCGTCTCGTCATAGCCGACCTCATAGTCGATGACGAAATCGTGGCGCTTGCCGGTGATGGCGAAATCGTCGTCGCGGTCGGGCCGCAACTTGACGGCCCGGTTCAGCTTTTTCGCTGCCAGCGCCGAGATGCAGGCAAAGGGGTTCATCTGCGATTCCTTGCCGCCGAACCCGCCGCCCATCCGCCGGACGTTTACCACCACCGCATTCGAGGGCACGCCCAGCACATGGGCGACCATATGCTGCACTTCGCTGGGGTGTTGGGTAGAGGTGTTGACGACCACCTCATCATCCTCGCCCGGGATCGCCATGGCGATCTGGCTTTCAAGATAGAAATGCTCCTGCCCGCCGACGGTCAGCCGCCCCGAGATGCGGCGGGGCGCGCGCTCAAGCCCGGCCATGTCGCCACGCTGAAGCTTCAGCGGCTTGGTCACATAGCCCATACCGGCGTCGCGGGCACCGATGGCGTCGATGGCAAAGGGCAGCTCTTCGTATTCGATCTGTGCCAGCTGACAGGCGCGGCGTGCCTGATCGCGGGTCTCGGCCACCACGGCAAAGATCGGCTGGCCGTGGAACTGCACCTCATCGGTGGCCAGCAGCGGTTCGTCATGCAGCCCCGAGGGAGAGATGTCGTTCACGCCGGGAATATCCTCGGCTGTCAGGACCAGATGCACCCCGGGCGCCTCGCGCACTTTGGACAGATCCAGCGAACGGATGCGGCCATGCGCGACCGTCGAAAGGCCCAGATAGGCGTGCAGCGTTCCCACCGGTTCCAGCAGGTCGTCGGTGTAATCGGCCTGGCCGGTGACATGTTTGACCGCCGAGTCATGGATGATCGGCGTATGGGCAGCGCCCTTGACGAAAACGTCCTGTTTCATTCGACCCTCCTCAGGCGGTGGTCCTCACCCTGCTGTTCAAGCCAGAAGCGGCGGAAAAAATTGGCGGCAAGCGTCTGGCGATATTCCTTGGTGGCACGCCAGTCGGTGAGCGGCTGAAAGTCATTGGCGACTGCGCGCGCCGCAGCCTCGAAGGTCTCGGCGGTGAAGGGCTGGCCCTTCAGTGCGGCCTCGGCCCCGGTCGCACGTTTGGGCGTGCCGGCCATGCCGCCAAAGGCCACGCGTGCGTCGATGATCGTCGTCCCGTCGGTTTCCACCCGGAAGGCGGCGGCAGAGGCGGTGATATCGGCGTGGTGGCGCTTGCTGACCTTATAGGCGGCGATACGGGCATTACCTTTAAGCGGCACGGTGATCGCCTCGACGAATTCGCCGGGGCGGCGGTCCTGCTTGCCGTATTCGATAAAGTAATCCTCGACCGGCAGTTCGCGCGTACCCTCGGCGCTGCGCAGCCGCAGGGTAGCACCAAGCGCGATCAGCAGGGGCGGCGTTTCGCCGATAGGAGAGCCGTTGGCGATATTGCCGCCGATAGTCCCGGCGTTGCGGACCTGCCAGCCGCCGATGCGCAGCCAGTAATCAACCGCCTCGGGGAAGTGTTCGCGCAAGAACGGCTCAAACTCGCTATAGGTGACGCCAGCGCCGATGGTGATCCGACCCCCGGCAAGCTCAATCCGCTTGAGGTCCTGCAAATGGCCGATGAACACGGCCGGAGAGATGTTGCGCAGGAATTTCGTCACCCACAGCCCGACATCCGTGGCCCCGGCGACGATGGTCGCCCTGGGATGGGCGGCCAGCACCTGTGCCAGATCGGCGGCATCGGCGGGCAGGATGGCGCGGTCATCGCCGCGCGCAACCTCGACCCGCTCGCGCGGGATGGCGTTCAATGCGGCAATGACGTGCTCACGTTCGACGCTCAGCGCATCCATATGCTGCCCTCCGGCCTCCGAGGCGGCAAAGGCGGCTTTCACGATCGGCTCATAACCCGTGCAGCGGCACAGGTTGCCCTGCAGCGCGGTTTCAATCGCCAGCATGTCGGGGCGCGGGTTCTGCATCCACAGACCGTAAAGCGCCATGACAAAGCCCGGCGTGCAAAAGCCACATTGGCTGCCGTGATGTTCGACCATTGCGGCCTGAACCGGATGCAGCCCGCCCTGTGGTCCGCGCAGATGCTCGACCGTCACGATATGGCAGCCGTGGCACGAGGCAAGAAAGCGGATGCAGGCGTTGATCGGTTCGTAATGCAACCGGCCCTGATAAAGCCGGCCGACCAGAACGGTGCAGGCGCCGCAATCGCCTTCGGCGCAGCCTTCTTTGGTGCCGGTCAGGCGGCGGTTCAGCCGCAAAAAGTCCAGAAGCGTGTCGCGTGATCCGACCTCGGTCAGGCGCACCTCGCTGTCGTTCAGAAGAAAGCGCAATTCTTGGCCCATTCGGTCCTCGCTGGGAATGGCTGGGGATAGGGAAAGCCTAAGCGTGAATTGCTCTTTGCGAAATCACAGATTGAGCATAAGACTTTCAGCGATTCCTTGAAAGAGTGGGGGCGAGACCATGCCATATCTTGAAAGTCTGCGGGTCTTCGTGCGCGTCGTCGAGCTGGGTTCAATCACGGCGGGCGGGCGCGACCTACGCATGTCACCTGCGGTGGCCTCGAACCGTATCAAGGATCTGGAGACGCGTTTTGGCGTGCGCCTGCTTAATCGCACCACACGCAAACTGGTGCCGACCGAGGTGGGGCGCGCCTTTTACGACAACGCCCGCAGGGTGATCGAGACGCTGGACGAGGCCGAGGCGGTGGTCTCGGGCTTTTCGGGCAACCCCCATGGCGCCTTGCGGGTGACCGCGCCTTTGGGTCTGGGGCGAAGGCTGATCGCGCCTTTGGTGCCAAAGTTCTGCGACGAATATCCGGGGGTCGAACTGCGGCTGCGGCTGTCGGACCGCAACGTCGATATTATCGCTGACGGAATCGACCTCGCCTTTTTTCTGGGCGAGCCGCAGGATTCGGCACTGAAATGGCGGCGGATTGCAGAATGTCGCCGGGCGCTGGTGGCGACGCCCGAGTATCTGGAAAAGCACGGGCACCCCGAGCGGCCCGAGGATCTGACCTCGCATAACTGCCTGTTGCTGCGTTACCCGCGCAGCCCGGAATATTATTGGGTGCTGCAAACGCCCGAGGGGCCGCAAAAGCTGCTGGTGAACGGCAAGTTCGATGCCGATGACGGCGATGTGCTCAGCGGCTGGGCCATGGCCGGCAGGGGGATCGTCAACCGTCCGCGTTATGAGGTCGCCGAACATCTTGCCGCCGGGCGGCTGGTCGAGGTGCTGCCGCAGTTTCCGCCCATCCCCTCGCAATTCGGCGTGCTGACCCCGCACCGCCGCTTGCAAGATCCCAAGGTACGGCTGTTTGCCGATTTCATCGCCCGCGAGGTGCGGGGGCTGTTCGGATAAAGCCCCCTGAAAATGCCGCAGCCGCTGACCGGGAACGGCAGCGGCTGGCATCGGATGGGGGTGTTTTTTCCCCTGCGCGTAATTTCAGTTCAATGCAAAGGTCTTGGGCAGGCTGCGATACCAGTCCACGATCGCCTGACGCTCTTCGGGCTCCATGAAGCTGACGTTGGCGGGCGGCATGGCATTGGTCACGCCAGCCTGGATATAGATCTCGCGCGCCGCGCGGGTGATGTCGTCGGGGGTTTCCAGCAGCACGCCCTTGGGTGCGGTGTGGATGCCCTCATACGAGGGCTCCCTTGCGTGGCACATCGAGCAGCGACCCATCACCGCGTTATAGGCGTCCTCCCATCCGGCCACGTCAACCATGGCCTGCTGGGTGGGGGTCAGGACGCGGGCCTCGGCCTCTTCCAGCGTCTGGCGGAACATCGGTGCGGTCGACAGCCACATGACGATGATGAACAGGATCGTGGTTACCGCCCAGGTCCACCAGCGCATGCCGCCACCGGCGTGCATGGTGTTGAAGAAGTGGCGGATCGTCACACCCATCAGGAAGATCAGCCCCGCGATGACCCAGTTGTATTCGGTGGCAAAGGCCAGCGGATAGTGGTTCGACAGCATCAGGAACACCACCGGCAACGTCAGATAGTTGTTATGGGTCGAGCGCAGCTTGGCGATCTTGCCGTATTTTGGATCGGCAGGGCGTCCGGCCTTAAGATCGGCAACGACGATGCGTTGGTTCGGCATGATGATAAAGAACACGTTCGCCGTCATGATAGTGGCGGTAAACGCACCCAGATGCAGCATGACCGCGCGGCCGGTAAACACCTGATTATAGGCCCAGCCCATGACCACCAGCAGTGCAAACAGGATCAGCATCAGCAGGGTCGGGGTTTCACCCAGCCGCGATTTGCACAGGTTGGTATAGATCAGCCAGCCGATCGACAGCGACCCGCCCGAGATCAGGATTGCCTGCCAGGGCGCCAGCTCCATCTTGGCGGGATCTATCAGGAACAGCTCTGAGCCGACCCAATATGTGACCATCAGGAGCGCGGCCCCCGAGATCCAGGTCATATAGCTTTCCCATTTGAACCAGATCAGATGCTCGGGCATCCGTTCGGGTGCGACGAGGTATTTCTGGATGTGATAAAAGCCGCCGCCGTGAACCTGCCATTCCTCGCCATGAGCACCCGGGGGCAGGCCGGGCACCTTGCGCAGCCCAAGGTCAAGGGCGACGAAATAGAACGAAGAGCCGATCCAGCAGATGGCGGTGACGACATGCGTCCAGCGGATGGCAAAGGCGAGCCAATCCCAGATGACGGCGAAATCGGACATACTCTGTCTCCTGTCTAGCTGGCGAAAGACTAACGGCTTCTAAGGGTTGCGAGTATTCACACATTTCCCCTTGCTGTCTTAACGATGTGTTGAAAATCCTTAATCCGGACCGGGGGGAATGAAAAAAAGGGGGCATTGCCCCCTCGGACCCGCGCCGGGCCGCACCTTGTTGCTGCGTAAGTGGCCCCGGAAACGGGCGCGCGGCTCAGCTGCCGCGATAGGTCGAAAACCCGTAGGGCGAGATCAGCAGCGGCACATGATAGTGGTCCTGATCCGCCATGCCGAACCGTAGCGGCACCTGATCAAGGAAGCGCGGCTTTGCGGCCTGATGTCCCTGTGCGTCCAGCCACGCGCCGACATGAAAGATCAGCTCGTATTCGCCGGTGTCGAACTGGGCTTCGGGCAGGATCGGACTGTCGGTGCGGCCATCATGGTTGGTGACGGTTTCGGCGATCAGCCGGCGCTCGGGGTCAAGGCGGTAAAGCTCGATCCGCATGCCCTGCGCGGGGGTGCCGTTCGCGGTGTCGAGCACATGGGTGGTAAGATAGCCGGGCATTTTCTTCCTTTCCTTGTCAATCCGCGAGCCGGGCGATGGCGGCGCGGGCCTGTTCGTTCAGGCGATTCGTGTCTGCGGTCAGCAGGTCGTGATCCTGCACCACGGCGCGGCCTTCGACATAAACCGCGCGCGGCCGGATCGGTGCGCAAAAGACCAGCGCCGCGACCGGGTCCCATTGACCGGCGGCGGGCAGCTCTGCGACATCCCAAAGCACCAGATCGGCGCGTTTTCCGGGTTCGAGTGAACCGATATCACTGCGGCCCAGAACCCGTGCGCCGCCCAGCGTGGCGATTTCAAGCGCCTCACGTGCGCCCATGGCGGCCGGGCCATCCTTGAGCCGTGCGACCAGCATCGCCTGCCGGGCCTCAAGCCCCAGATGGCTGCAATCGTTGCTGGCCGAACCGTCGACCCCAAGACCGACCGGCACGCCCGCGTCGCGCATCTGCCGGACCGGCGCGATGCCCGAGGCAAGCCGAGCGTTCGAGCAGGGGCAATGTGCGACCCCGGTGCCGGTGCGGGCAAACAGGTCGATCTCTTTGTCGGACAGTTTCACGCAATGAGCATGCCAGACATCATCGCCGGTCCAGCCCAGGCTTTCGGCGTAATCACCGGGCAACATGCCGAAATTCACCAGCGAATAGGTGATATCCTCGTCATTTTCGGCCAGATGGGTATGCAGCCGCACGCCCTTTTCGCGCGCCAGGATCGCGGCGTCGCGCATCAACTCACGGCTGACCGAGAAAGGAGAGCAGGGCGCCAGACCCACCTGCACCATGGCGCCGGGATTGGGGTCGTGAAAGGCGGCGACCAGCCGTTCACTGTCTTTCAGGATCGCGGTCTCATCCTCGACCAGCGCGTCGGGGGGCAGCCCGCCTTTGGATTCGCCGATCGACATGGCGCCGCGGGTGGCGGTGAAACGGATGCCGATCTCGGTCGCGGCCTCGATACTGTCGTCAAGCCGGGCGCCGTTCGGAAAGAGATAGAGATGATCCGACGAACAGGTGCAGCCTGACAGCGCCAGTTCGGCCAGGCCGATACGGGTGGACAGGCGGATGTCCTCGGGACCCATGCGGCCCCAGATCGGATAAAGGGTGCGCAGCCAGCCAAACAGCGCCGCATCCTGTGCGGCGGGGACGGCTCGGGTCAGTGTCTGGAACAGGTGATGATGGGTGTTCACAAAGCCCGGGGTGACAACACAGCCCCGAGCCTCGATCACCTCGGCGTCTTCGGCGACCAGCCCGGTGCCGACGGCAGAGATCACTCCGCCGTCGATCAGGATGTCGCCGCCTGCGATCTCGCTCCGGGCGCTGTCCATGGTGACCACCACTTCTGCGCCCCTGATGAGCAGGCGTTTCGTCATCAATGTGCCTCGCTTGCGTGTGCGGCTGCGGCAAGTTCTTCTTCGCTTGCATGCGGCGCGCCGTTGAAGAACCAGTTCAACCCTACTGCGGCCACGGCGGCAAGCAGGATGCCGGAATGGATCAGAGTGTGCAGCGAATGCGGCAGCCACTGGTTGAAGTCAGGGGCAATCATCGGGACCATTCCCAGCCCCAGCGATACGGCAACGATGAACAGGTTGTGCCGGTTGCCCTTGAAGTCGACGGTCGAAAGGATGCGGATCCCGGTCGCGGCGACCATGCCGAACATGACCAGCCCTGCGCCGCCCAGCACCGTGGTCGGCAGCGATTCGACCAGCGCGCCCATCTTGGGGATCAGGCCAAGGACGATCATGATTGCGCCGCCCGCCACGCAGACAAAGCGCGAGCGCACCCCGGTCACACCCACCAGCCCGACGTTCTGGCTGAATGAGGTATAGGGGAAAGTGTTGAACAGACCGCCGATAGCGGTGCCCAGCCCGTCCACGCGCAGCCCGGCGCTAAGCGCCTGCGGGGTCATGCGGCGGCCGCAAATGTCACTGAGCGCAAGGAACATGCCCGTCGATTCGATCATGGTCACAAACATGACCAGCAGCATGGTCACGATCATCACCGGATCAAAGATCGGCGTGCCGAAATGCAGCGGCTTGATCGGGGCGAACCATGCGGCTTCGGCGATGCCGTCGAAATGCATCATGCCCATGACGGCGGCAAGAGCCCCACCGATGACGATGCCAAGCAGCACTGCGATATTGGCGACAAAGCCGCGTGCATAGCGTGCGATCAGCAGGATCGCGGCCAGAACGGTGATGCCGATGATGATACGCTCGACCGAGGCATATTCCGGATTCGGCATCGTCGGCATCAGCTTGACGCTTGCCGGAACCTCTCCTGCGGCGCGGGCGGCCTCAAGCCAGGCTTGCGCGGCGGGATCGACAAGCTGCGGCGCGGTCGGGCCGACCGGCAGGCCAAAGATCCAGTTGATCCCGACCGGCATCAGGCTGACCCCGATCACCAGGATCACCGTGCCGGTGACGACACTGGGAAAGAACCGCAACAGCCGGCTGACGATCGGGGCGAAAAAGATCGAGATGACCCCCGCGGCCATGATCGCACCGAACATCATCCGCGCGCCCTCCTGTCCCGGGTTGGCCGAGGCGATGGCAACCATGGGACCGACAGCGGCAAAGGTGACGCCCATCATCACGGGCAGACGGATACCAAACCACTGAGTGGCGCCAAAGGACTGGATGATGGTGACAATGCCGCAGACGAACAGGTCGGCAGAAATCAGAAAGGCCACGTCCTGCGGCGAAAGCTGCAGGGCGCGGCCCACAATCAGCGGCACTGCGATAGCGCCGGCATACATGACCAGAACATGCTGGAAGCCCAGGGCAAACAGCCGAGGAGCGGCAATGCGCTCCTCGACCGGATCAAAGCCGGGGCTGGTGTCCAGATTTTGCATTCGTCCCATACCTCCCTATTTTCAGGACGTTACCGCTTAGATTTCGACTTGTTGCGCGATCCCTTTTTCTTTTGCGATCTCAAGGACCTTTTGCGCGACAGCCAGATCCTGCAGGCCGACGCCAGTGCCGTCGAACAGCGTGACTTCGGCATCAGCACGGCCGGGGTTGTCCCCGGTCACCACCGCGCCCAGTTCGCTGATCTGTTCCTCCTTGATCAGCCCTGCGGCGATGGCGTGCTGGCATTCGCCGATGCTGATCGACTGTGCGACCTCATCGGTAAAGATCCGGGCGCGCGTGACCAGCGCCGGATCCAGCTCTTGCTTGCCCTTGGTGTCGGTGCCCATGGCGGCGATATGCGTCGGCCCCTTCACATGCTCGTTCAGAAGCAGCGGCGAGAAGGACGAGGTGATCGAGATGATCACATCCGCCTCTTCGCCGAGTTGCGGCAGATCGACCGCCTCGAAGGGCAGACCCAGCTCGGCAGCGGTATCGGCAAGGCGTGACAGCATCTCGGGATGCGGGTTCCAGCCGATGACCTTTTCAAAGCCGTGCACATTGGCCGCGGCGCGCATCTGGAAGGCCGACTGATGGCCGGCGCCGATCATGCCAAGCACCTTTGCACCTTTGGGCGCGAGATACTTGATCGACACAGCCGAGGCCGCCGCCGTGCGCAGCGCGGTCAGCAGGTTGCCACCCACCGCCGCCGAGACCCGGCCGGTATCCGGGTCGAACAGAAAGACGGTGGACTGATGGTTGATCAGCCCGTGCTTTTGGTTGTTCGGCCAATAGCCCCCGGCCTTCAGCCCCAGCGCCAGTCCCGAGGCGTCAAAGCCGCCCTTAAAGCCATAAAGCGCGTCCTCATACCCGATGGCCTCGCGCACCACGGGAAAGTTATAGGCCTTGCGCCGGGCCATCGCGGCGAAGACCGCCTCGATGGCCTCAAAGGCCGCCTCGGGGTTCATCAGACCCGCGATTTCCTTTTCGGCGACGACATACATCAGTAGGCCTTTCCGCGCGCCGAGACCGGCCAGACCACCTCGACCTTGCCGCCGCGCACGCCGACATACCAGTCGTGGACGTTGCAGGTCGGGTCGCAATGGCCGGGCACCAGCCGCAGCTTTTCATTGACCTTGAGCACGCCGTCCTTGTCCTCGACCACGCCATGTTCGTCGCTGCACTTGATGTATTTCACATCATTGCGGCCATAGACGAAGGGCAGGCCGCTATCGACGGACTGAGCCTTGAGGCCCGCGTCCACCACCGCCAGATGCGGCTTGGCATGCGACATGACCGAGGTCAGGATGAACAGGGCGTTTTCCCATTCACCCTGGTCGATACGGTTGCCGTCCTTGTCATGGATACGGCCGTAATCGGCATCCATGAAGGCGTAAGAGCCGCATTGAAGCTCGTTATAAACGCCCGAGTTGCTTTCGAAGTAATACGAGCCGGTGCCACCACCCGAGACGAATTCGGGGTTCAGACCCTCGGCCTTCAGCGCCTCGACGGCCTCTTCGACCTGTGCGATGGCGGCGTCCAGCTTGGCCTTGCGATCCTCATAGCTGTCCATGTGCTGCATGGCGCCCTGATAGGCCTGAATGCCCTTGAAGGTCAGGTTCGGGGCGGCAGCGGCAGCCTTGGCGATCTCGACCACGGCTTCTTTGGTCGTGACGCCGCAACGGCCTGCGCCGCAGTCGATCTCGACAAAGATGCCCAGTTCGGTGCCGTGGCGCTGCGCGGCGGCCGACAGATCGGCGATATTGGCCACCTCATCGACACAGACAGTGACCGTCGCGCCCAGCTTGGGCATACGGGCAAGGCGGTCGATCTTGGCGGGGTTGCGCACCTCGTTGGTGACAAGGATGTCCTTGATGCCGCCGCGGGCAAAGACTTCGGCCTCGCTGACTTTCTGACAGCAGACGCCGACGGCGCCGCCCAGCGATTCCTGCAGCTTTTGCACATCGACGGATTTGTGCATCTTGCCATGGCTGCGGTGACGCATCCCATGGGCCTTGGCGTAATCACCCATTTTCTTGATGTTACGCTCAAGCGCGTCCAGGTCGAGGATCAGGCATGGCGTCTGGATATCGTTTTCATCCATGCCGGGCAGGGCGGGAATGTCGTAACCGACTTCGTAGCCGGAGAAATCCGTTTTCGCGTTCATGGGGCTCTCCTCAGTTCCAGGGCAGCTTGTCGAGATCGACATTGCCGCCGGTGACGATGACGCCGACGCGCTTGCCGGCGAATGCTTCGGGGTTTTTCAGGATGGTCGCCAGCGGCACGGCGCTGGAGGGTTCCATCACGATCTTCAGGCGCTTCCAGATCAGCTTCATCGCGTCGACGATCTCTTGCTCCGAGGCCGTCAGGATGTCGGTGACGTGGTTGCGGACGAAATGCCAGGTCAGTTCCTTCAGCGGCACTTTCAGACCGTCGGCGACGGTGTTGGGCGCGTCATCGGCGATGATATGGCCGGCGCGGAAGCTGCGGGCGGCGTCATCGGCCTGTTCTGGCTCGGCGGCGTAGATTTTCACCTGCGGCGTAAGGTTCGACAGCGTCAGGCAGGTGCCCGAGACCATGCCGCCGCCACCGATTGGGGCGACCACGGCATCCAGCCCCTCGACCTGCTCGATCAGTTCGGCCGAGCAGGTGGCCTGACCGGCGATCACGCGCCAGTCGTTATAAGGATGGACGAATTCGGCGCCGGTTTCGGCCACGACCTCGGCAAAGACCGCCTCGCGCGAGCTGGTCGAGGGTTCGCATTCCACCACGCGCCCGCCATAGCCGCGCACAGCGTCCTTTTTGGCCTGCGGCGCGGTGCGCGGCATGACCACGGTGCAGGGGATGCCACGACGACCGGCAGCATAGCTGAGGCAGGTGCCGTGGTTGCCGCTGGAATGGGTCGCAACGCCCTTTTTCGCCTGCTCATCCGACAGTCCAAAGACTGCGTTCGAGGCCCCGCGCGCCTTGAAGGCACCGGCCTTTTGCAGGTTCTCGCATTTGAAGAACAGCTCGGCCCCGGTCAGTTCGTTCAGCATGCGCGAGGTCAGCACCGGCGTGCGGTGGACATGCGGGGCGATGCGTTCACGCGCGGCCAGCATGTCGCCAAGCGTCGGGATATACATCACATCCTTCATCTCAGGCGGCCTTCTTCAAAGCGGTGGCAGTGGTCTGGCGGTAATGTTCCTGTGCGGCGGCAACGCCCGAGCCCAGCTTGATCGGCAGGCCCAGATCAGCCATCACCATTTCTGCCACGGCGATGCCGGACAGGGCCATGGCGTCGGTCAGGCTGCCAAGGTGGCCGATGCGGAACACCTTGCCCGCAACCTGGCCAAGGCCGGTGCCGAAGGCCATGTCATAGGTCTCCAGTGCATGGCTGACGATCAGGTTGGCATCAAAACCCTCGGGCACGCGGATGGCGCTGACGCTGTCCGAATAAAGCTCGGGCCGGACGGCGCAAAGCTTCAGGCCCCAGGCCTCGACGGCGGCGCGCACGCCACCAGCGATGCGGTGGTGACGGGCAAAGACGTTCTCAAGCCCTTCGGACAGCAGCCGTTCGCAGCTGGCGTTCAGCCCGTTGATCAGGCCGACCGGCGGCGTATAGGGGTAGCCGTTGCGCGCATAGCCCTGAGCCATGTCGCGGATGTCAAAGAAGGTGCGGGGCAGGCGCGCGGTCTCGACCGCAGCCATGGCCTTGGGTGAAAAGCCGACGATGGCCAGACCCGGGGGCAGCATAAAGCCCTTTTGGCTGCCGGTGACGGCGATATCGACACCCCATTCGTCCATGCGGAAATCCATCGAGCCGATCGAGCTGACGCCATCGACGAATAGCAGCGCAGGGTGTTTCGCATTGTCGAGCGCGCGGCGGACAGCGGCGATGTCGGATTTCACGCCGGTCGCGGTCTCGTTATGGGTGGCCAGAACCACGCGGATCTCATGCCCTTTGTCGGCGGTCAGGATCTCTTCGAAACGGTCGGCGGGGATGCCTTCACCCCAGGGCGTTTCGACAAAGGTGACGTCCAGCCCGTGGCGCTGGCACATGTCGATCCAGCGATGGCTGAACATGCCGTTACGCGCAGCCAGCACCTTGTCGCCGGGCGACAGCGTGTTGGTGATCGCCGTTTCCCAGCCGCCGGTGCCGGTCGAGGGGAACAGGAACACTTCGGCCTGCGTGGACTTAAGGACTTTCTTCACGCCCTCCAGTGCCGGGTGCAGCATCCGGCCGAACACCGGCGAGCGGTGGTCGATGGTCGGCATGTCCACGGCCTTGCGCATCTCCTCGGGGATGTTGGTCGGGCCGGGAATAAAGATCGGGTTCTGACTGGTCATGGCAATTCCTCCTGCTTGTGGAACAGGCTACGGCCCGCTGTCCATTAAAGCAATTTTTCTGAAAAATATTTCGCAATCGCGGAAAAATGGTTTAAACTGGCGCAGAATCAAACAGTTGGCCTTTTCCAAAGCTGGGAATTGATTTTAAATAAATTTGACAAGCTGTCGAAAGGATTCGTTGAATGTCGGTTCAGGTGCGAAAACGCGGTCGTCCAAGGGGTCGCGCCGGCGGCTTTGGCGCCGAAGATTCGGGCGGCATCCGCGCGCTGGATCGGGCGCTGGATATCCTTGATCTGATCGCCGCCTCGAACGGGCTGACGCTGACCGAAATTGCGCAAAGGCTGGAAATGGCACCATCCACCGTGCACCGGGTTCTGGTGACTCTGGCGGCGCGCGGTGTGGCGGAAAGTGACAGCCAGACACAGGCGTGGCACGTCGGGCCGACGGCCTTTCGCCACGGCTCGGCCTTTATGCGCCGTTCGGGCCTTGTTGAGCGGGCGCGGCCGCTGCTGCGCCGGCTGATGGAGGTGACGGGCGAGACGGCGAACCTTGGCATCCTGAACGGCGATGCGGTTCTGTTCCTAAGTCAGGCCGAGACGCATGAGACGATCCGCGCCTTTTTTCCCCCTGGTACCCGCTCGGCCCTGCATGCCTCGGGCATCGGCAAGGCGCTGCTTGCCCATGCCAGTATGATGGATCTGAAGCGGATGCTGCGCGAAATGCGGCTTGAGCGTTTTACCGGGATGACGCTGACCGACCCGCAGGCGCTGCTTGAGGATCTGGCCCGCATCCGTGCCCGCGGCTATGCGCTTGATAACGAAGAGCGCACGCCCGGCATGCGCTGTATCGCCGCGCCGATCTTTGACCTTGCGGGCGAGGCGGCGGCGGGGATCTCGGTTTCGGGGCCGACCTTGCGCATGTCGGACGAGCGGTTGGCCGCCATGTCCGAGGCGGTGATCGCTGCCGCGCGCGAGCTGTCCTTTGGCGCGCCCCCTGCGGCTGACGGCGGCTGAGCCTTTTGCAGCGGAATCGCAGCCGGTCATTGCCTGCGCGCCCCGGCTGCGCTATCGGGGCGGCAAAGCAAAGGGGACCCAAGATGACCGAGCGCAAAAGCGGCCTGTCCTATGCCGAGGCCGGAGTGGATATTGATGCTGGCAATGCGCTGGTCGAGCGGATCAAGCCCGCCGCCGCTGCCACCCGTCGCCCCGGCGTGATGGAGGGGTTGGGCGGTTTCGGCGCGCTTTTTGATCCGCGCGCCGCTGGCTATCAGGACCCGGTTCTGGTGGCTGCAACCGATGGCGTTGGAACCAAGCTGCGCATCGGTATCGACACCGGCGAGCTGGACGGGTTGGGGATCGACCTTGTCGCCATGTGCGTGAACGATCTGGTGTGCCAGGGTGCCGAGCCGCTGTTCTTTCTGGACTACTTTGCGACCGGGAAACTGTCGGTTGCCGAGGCCGCCCGCGTCATCAACGGCATTGCCGAGGGTTGCCGCCTGTCGGGCACTGCGCTGATCGGTGGCGAGACGGCCGAGATGCCGGGCATGTATGCGCGCGGCGATTTCGACCTTGCCGGTTTTGCCGTCGGCGCAATGGAGCGCGGGACCGCGCTGCCTTCGGGCGTTGCCGATGGTGATGTGCTGTTGGGTCTTGCCTCGGACGGAGTGCACTCGAACGGCTTTTCGCTGGTGCGCAAGGTGGCCGAACATGCCGGGCTTGACTGGAATTCGGCCTCGCCCTTTGGCGGCGGGACGCTGGGTCAGGCGCTTTTGGTGCCGACGCGGCTTTATGTCCGCCCGGTGCTGGCCGCGATCCGTGCCGGCGGTGTTCATGCCGCAGCCCATATCACCGGTGGCGGCATCACCGAGAACCTGCCGCGCGTTCTGCCCGAAGGGCTGGGCGCCGAGATCGACCTTGACAGCTTCAGCCTGCCGCCGGTCTTTGACTGGCTGGCCGAGGCTGGCTCGATTGCCGAGCCCGAGATGCTCAAGACTTTCAACTGTGGCATCGGCATGATCCTGAGCGTGGCCGCCGACCGTGCAGCCGAGCTTGAGGCGCTGTTGCAGGCCGAGGGTGAGACTGTCGTCCGCCTTGGCCACGTTCGCCCCGGCGCAGGGGTGCGCTATAGCGGCCGCCTGCGGTGAAACGCGTCGCGATCCTGATCTCGGGCGGGGGCTCGAACATGGTCAAGCTGGTCGAATCGATGACCGGCGACCATCCGGCGCGTCCGGTCATCGTCGGCTCGAATGACCCGCAGGCTGCGGGGCTGGCACGTGCGAGCGCCCTTGGCGTGCCGACCTTTGCCGTGGATCACCGCGATTTCAGGGGCGATCGCGCCGCTTTTGAGGCAGGGCTGCTTGGACCCTTGCTTGCTGCCCAGCCTGACATTCTGTGCCTTGCCGGATTCATGCGTATTCTGACCTCTGAGTTCGTCCAGCAGTTTGAGGGGCGGATGCTGAACATCCACCCTTCGCTTTTGCCGAAATATCCGGGGCTGCACACCCATCAACGCGCCATCGAGGCGGGCGATGCCGAGGCCGGTGCGACCGTTCATCTGGTGACGCCTGAACTCGATGCTGGGCCAATTCTGGGTCAGGTTCGCGTGCCGGTGTTACCCCAGGACACGGCCGAGTCTCTGGCCGCCCGGGTACTGGTGCAGGAGCACCGGCTTTATCCCAAGGTGCTGCGCCGCTTTGCGCGGGGCGAACTGTCGCCGATTACCCTGACCGCTGCCTGAGGGGTAGGGCGGTAGCGCCCCCGGCGCCCTGATGGGTGCGGGGGCAGCGGCCATTATTTCTCGGGCACAAGCCCGCGCGGGGCAAATCGCAGCACCACCAGCAGCACCAGCCCCAGCGCGATAAAACGCATATGCGGCGCGCTGCCAAGAAGGTGATCGCGCAGCACGCCTTCGGGCATGGGCGCGGTGACCAGGCGCATGAATTCGGGACCCCAGACCTCGGCCTTGATCCACAGGAACCAGATCAGGATAGCTCCCAGCGCCGCACCCCAGTTATTGCCCGAGCCGCCGACGATCACCATCACCCAGATCAGGAAGGTATAGCGCAGCGGGTTAAAGCTGGTTGGCGACAACAGCCCGTCCAGCGTCACCATCATCGCGCCTGCAAGGCCGATCACCGCGCTGCCGATGATAAAGATCTGCAGATGACGGCGGGTGACATCCTTGCCCATCGCCTCGGCTGCGGTCTCATTATCACGGATCGCGCGCATCATCCGGCCCCACGGCGATTTAAGCGCCAGTTCGGCAAGCAGGATCAGACCCAGAAGCACCAGCCCGAACAGGCCCGCATATAGCAGCTTGACCCAGATCCCCGAGGCGACTGTCGGGCTAAGCCCCCAATCGGCAGCGCGGGCGACGAAATCCGGACTGTTCTGCAAATCCAGCTCATACGGGACGGGACGCGGGATGCCCGAGACGTTCTTGACCCCGCGCGACAGCCATTCTTCGTTGCGCATTACCGCGACGATGATTTCCCCAATCCCCAGCGTCGCGATGGCCAGATAGTCCGAGCGCAGCCCCAGCGCCACCTTGCCCACGCCCCAGGCGGCAGCGGCGGCGAAAAGTGCGCCTACCGGCCAGGACAGCAGCACAGGCCAGCCCAACCCGCCGATATTGCCCGTGCGGGCCGAGTCATTGGCCTCGATCGCCATGACAGCCGGATCAAAGAGCCCGCGATAGACAACAAAGCCGATGATAAGCACCGCGATCAGTGCGGGCACACGGAGGGGGCCGGAAAAACGGCTCCAGACCTGCGCGGCAAGGACCAGCGTGCCCAGCCCGACGACCAGCGCGACAAGAACCCGCGCGCCGCCTGCCGCCCATGCGCCCTGCACCGGCTCGGTCGAGATCAGGACCGGGGCAAGGCCGCCAAGTGCCAGAAAACCGACGACACCCGCGTTGAACAGGCCCGCATAGCCCCATTGCATATTCACACCCAGCGCCATGATGGCTGAGATCAGCCCCATGTTCAGGATGGCCAGCGCCGTGTTCCAGCTGCCCGAAAACAGGGCGTTGCGCATGGTGCCCTCGGCCACGAACAGCGCGACAAGGATCAGAAACAGGAACGGTGCGCGCCAGGGGCTGACCGCATCGGCTTGACGTGTATTCGACATGGATGCCCCTCCCTCAGACGGATTTGCCGCGGAACAGGCCGGTTGGCCGGAACAGCAGGACGACGATCAGGATGACAAAGCTGACCGCGAATTTGTATTCGGTGGACAGCAGTTGCAGCAGGCCGTCTGTTTCAAAGCCCAGATAGGCCGCGATCTTGCGCCAGGGATAGGTGACGGCCACCTCGGAAAAGGCGACGATAAAGCCGCCCGCCACCGCCCCCAGCGGATTGCCGAGCCCGCCGACGATAGAGGCGGCAAAGATCGGCAGCAGGATCTGGAAGTAGTTGAAGACCTTGAAGGACTTGTCGAGCCCGTACAGCGTGCCCGCCGTTACCGCCAGCGCGGCGGCGATAAGCCAGGTCAGCCGGACCACCCGTTCGGGGTCGATGCCTGACAGCAGGGCCAGATCTTCGTTGTCGGAATAGGCGCGCATCGCCTTGCCGGCCCGCGAGCGGTTCAGGAACCTGAACAGAGCCCAGCAGGCCAGCGCAGTGACAACCAGCGTCAACGCCTGACTCACGCGCAGGGACAGCCCCTCTGACAGGCCCGTCCAGGCGCGGAACTGCTGCACGCTGATCAGAAAGCGCGCGCCGTCATCAAAGCGGATCTCGTCCACGCCGATAACCAGCCGGGTCAGCCCGTTCATGATGAACATGACCCCGACCGAGGCCATGACCAGAATGATCGGCGCCGAGCGTTTGCGGCGATAAAAGCGATAGACTGCGCGATCAACCCCAAGCACCAGCACCGAGGTCAGCGCGATGCCAATGGGCAGGGCAAGCAGGGCGGTCGGCAGTGGGCCAAGGCTGATGCCAAGCGCCTGCAGCCCCCATGTCACCAGAATGACCAGCGCCGTGCCAAAGGCCATGGTGTCGCCATGGGCGAAGTTGGAAAAGCGCAGGATGCCATAGATCAGCGTCACCCCCAGCGCGCCAAGCGCAAGCTGTGCGCCATAGGCGGCGGCGGGGATGACCACAAAATTCAGGATGGCCACCAGGGCGTTCAGAATATCCATCTTCAGCCCCCAAGGAAGGTACGGCGGACCTCGGGATCGGCCAGCAACGCCTGCCCGGTGTCGGTGTAGCGGTTGGCGCCTTGCACGAGGACATAGCCAATATCGGCGATTTCCAGTGCCTGACGGGCGTTCTGTTCGACCATCAGGATCGAGATGCCGGTGCGTGCGACCTCGATGATACGGTCGAAAAGCTCATCCATGACGATGGGAGAGACGCCCGCGGTCGGTTCGTCCAGCATCAGCAGGCTGGGCCGGGTCATCAACGCCCGGCCAACGGCGACCTGTTGGCGCTGCCCTCCGGACAGCTCACCCGCGTTCTGCTTGCGTTTTTCAGCGACGGCGGGGAACAGGGTATAGACCTGCTCCATCGTGTCGCGAAAATCGTCGTCGCGGATAAAGGCACCCATTTCAAGGTTTTCTTCGACCGTCATGGTCGGAAAGATGTTGTGGGTCTGGGGCACGAAACCCATGCCTTTGCGCACCCGCTCTTGCGGGGTCAGTTGGGTGATATCCTCACCCGCCAGCCGAACGCTGCCTTCGCGCAGGTTCAGCATGCCAAACACCGCCTTCATCGCGGTCGATTTACCTGCCCCGTTGGGGCCGACGATGACCGCGATCTGACCGCGCTCGACCGTCAGGGTGCAGCCGTTCAGGATATCGGCCTTGCCATAGCCGCCGCGCATGTCGGTGGCGGAAAGATAGGGCTCTGCCATCACAACCCTCCTTCCGGCTTGCCGTCGCCGCCATGCCCGGCCTCAGAGCCAAGGCCGGGCTGGGCGCCGTGCGATTCCGCAAAGGCCGCCTCTTCGGCCACTTCTGCTGCGACCTTGTTTTTAAGGCCGGTACCCAGATAGGCCTCAATCACCGCTTCATTCTTCATGATGCTGTCGGCCGAGCCTTCGGCCAGCACCTTGCCCGCCGCCATGACGATGACCGGGTCGCAAAGCCTGCCAATGAAATCCATGTCATGTTCGATTACACAGAAGGTGTAGCCGCGTTCCTTGTTCAGCCGCACGATGGCATCGCCAATGGTGCCCAAAAGCGTGCGGTTCACCCCTGCGCCGACCTCGTCCAGAAAGACGATCTTGGCATCGACCATCATGGTGCGGCCCAGCTCAAGCAGCTTTTTCTGTCCGCCCGAGAGGTTGCCCGCCTTTTCCTCGGCCAGATGGGAAATGGTCAGGAACTCAAGAACTTCGTCGGCTTTCTTGCGAAGCGCACGCTCTTCCTCGCGGATGCGGCGACGGCGAAACCAGGTGTTGATCAGCGTCTCGCCACTCTGTCCGGCAGGCACCATCATCAGGTTTTCGCGCACGGTCATGGATGAGAACTCATGCGCCAGCTGGAATGTGCGCAGCAGCCCCTTGCGGAACAGCTCATGCGGGGGCAGGCTGGTAATATCCTCACCGGCCATCATCACCCGGCCAGAGGTTGGTTTAAAAACTCCGGCAATCACGTTGAATAATGTAGACTTTCCGGCGCCGTTCGGGCCAATCAGCCCGGTGATGGAGCCGGTCTCGATGGTTAGGCTGGCGCCATCTACGGCGCGAAAGCCCCCGAAATGCTTTTGCAGGTCGTGGACCTGGATCATCAGACCCCCCAGCTTCATGCGTTGGCATGAAGATCTTCCCTTATGGGATTGTTTTTAATTCAGAAAAGGGTCCGGTTTCTCGGACCCTTTTCGCGATCTCATGATATCAGCGATAGCCGACCACGTTCAGCTTGCCGCCTTTGAAATCGACTTCGCGGTAGACACCCGCGCTTTCGCCCGGCTCGATCAGCTCGACCGAAGTTGCACCGACATAGTCGATGTCCTGACCCGCGGCCAAAAGTTCAAGCGCCTTGGCCAGTTCGCCTGGCAGGATCTTTTCACCCGGCGCGTTGGCAACCTCCATCACCTTGTCCTTATAGACCTTGGGGTCCGAGGATTTGGCGGCCTGCATGGCCAGAAGCATCAGCGCAGAGGCGTCATAGGATTCGCCGGCATAGGCCGAGGTGCCGTCGAAACCTGCTTCCTTGGCCAGAGCCTCGAACTTCTCATGCCCCTCACCTTCAGCCGAGGGGTTCTGGCCGAACGAGGTTTCAAGCTGAGTGCCGAATTTCTCGGCGAGCACATTGTTCACCATGCCGTCGGGCAGCACGAAGGTCTCAAAGGCTCCGGTGTCAAGCGAACCCTGGATCACGCCCGAGCCGCCCTGGTCGGCATAACCGGCGACGACCAGCGCATCACCGCCGGCGGCGGCAAGTGCGGCGACCTCGGCCGAATAGTCGGCTTTGCCGTCGTCATGGGCTGAAACCACGGTCACAGTGCCGCCTTTGGCCTTGTAGGCCTCGGCAAAGCTGTCGGCCAGGCCCTTGCCGTAGTCGTTGTTGGTATAGGTGACCGCGACGCTTTTGATGCCGCGCTCAAGCACGATATCGGCCATGACTTCGCCCTGACGCGCGTCCGAAGGCGAGGTGCGGAAGAAGAAGCCCTTGTCGTCGATGGTCGACAGCGCAGGCGAGGTTGCAGAGGGCGAGATCATCACCACACCGTTCGGCACGCCCACGCGTTCCAGCGAGGCGATGGTTTCACCCGAGCACATGCCGCCCATGATGCCCTTGACGCCTTCGGCAGTTACCAGCCGTTCGACAGCGGCCACCGAGGCGGCAGCATCGGCGCAGGTGTTATCGGCTACAACCGGCACGATGGTCGAGCCGTCCAGCAACTTGCCACTGTCCGAAACCTCCTTCATCGCCAGTTCCGCGCCTTTTTGCATTGCGGGCGAGATCGATTCCAGCGGCCCGGTCAGGCCCAGCGAAATGCCCATCTTGATCTCTTCGGCACCGGCAGCGCTGGCAAGCAGAGCACCGGCGGCGCTGGCCAGAAGAAGCTTTTTCATTCGTTGTCTCCCTGAGTGGATCGTTGTCCTGTCAGACAGGTTATAGGGGCGGCAAAAAAAAGAAAAGCATGTTGGAGGCCGGAGAATGTGGCAATTCGGCGGCTTGCCGTGGCGGAAACCGGCTATCTGCCAGAGGCAGCGCCGCGTTCGCGATAGGGCGTGCAGCCGTAGGTTGCGCGGTAGCATTTCGAGAAATGCGCCGCCGAGGCAAAGCCGCAGGCCAGCGCGATTTCCATGACGCTCATTTCGGTCTGCAAAAGCAGGTTCCGGGCGCGTTCAAGCCGCAGCTCCATGTAATGGCGTTTGGGCGACCGGCCAAGGTAGCGGGCAAACAGCCGCTCAAGCTGGCGGGGGGACAGGCCCGCCTCGGTCGCCAGTCGGGCAGGGCTGATCGGGTCCTCGATATTGGCCTCCATCCGCGCGACGACCTGCGCAAGCCTTGGGTGGCGCGCGCCAAGCCGGGGCGGAATCGACAGGCGCTGCTGGTCCTCTTCCGAGCGGATGGCGGTGTGGATCATCTGATCGGCCACCCGTCCGGCCAGTTCAGGGCCGTGGTCGCGGGCGATCTGGCGCAGTATCATGTCGATGGCGGCGGTGCCCCCTGCGGCGGTCAGGCGGTTGCCATCCTCGACAAAGACGGTGCGGATCAGGGTGACATCGGGGAACTTCTCGGCAAACCCGTCCTGATTTTCCCAATGAATCGTGCAGCGGCGACCGTCGAGCAAGCCAGCCTCGGCCAGCACCCATGCGCCGGTGCACAAGGCACCGATGCGGGTGCCGCGCCGCGCCTCGCGCCGCAGCCACGCCAGTACCTGCCGGCTGGCTGCGCGCGGCACGTCCAGCCCGCCGCAGACCAGCACCGTGTCGCCACGCGCTGTCTCGGTCAGGCCACTGTCGAGCATCAGCCGCGCACCGTTTGAGCAGGTGGCGGCCGTGCCGTCCTCTCCGATCAGGCGCCAGTCATAAAGCTCGCGCCCTGCCAGACGGTTGGCAAGGCGCAGGGGCTCGATTGCGGCGGCAAAGGAAATCATGGTGAACCGGTCCAGCAGCAGGAACAGATAGCGCTGCGGACGCGGCTGGGAGGGGGGCGGAATCGCTGCCGGGGCAGGGGTAACAGCTGGGACGATATCTGGCATGTCGGACGCGCGTAACTAACAGATGCAGATCAGCAGGCTAACTCGATGCGTGCAAGGCTTTTCCTTTGGTCTTGCAGTCTCTATATGGCAGGCACCGCTTGCAGAAGGATAGGATCATGGCTCCGACGAATTCCAGTCCCGCGACCCCGGCACCGGCATGGGACAAGCGCGGCTGGCGCGCCTATCCCCGTACTCAGATGCCCGATTACCCCGATCAGGCCGCGCTTGAGGCTGTTGAGACGCAGCTTGCCAAATACCCCCCGCTGGTTTTTGCGGGCGAGGTGCGGCGGCTGAAAGCCTCGCTCGCGCAGGTCGCGGCGGGCCGCGCCTTCCTGTTGCAGGGGGGCGATTGCGCCGAAAGCTTTGCCGAATTCTCGGCCGACAATATCCGCGACACATTCAAGGTCATGTTGCAGATGGCTGTCGTTTTGACCTGGGGGGCGCAGCTGCCGGTGGTCAAGGTCGGCCGCATGGCAGGCCAGTTCGCCAAGCCGCGCTCGGCCGCGACTGAAAAGATCGGTGACCAGGAACTGCCGAGCTATCGCGGCGATATCATCAACGGCTTTGAGTTCTCGGCCCGGGCCCGGGTGCCTGATCCGCAGCGTATGCTTGCGGCCTATACGCAGGCGGCGGCGTCGCTGAACCTGCTGCGCGCCTTTTCGACCGGCGGCTATGCCGACATGCATCGCGTCCAGAGCTGGATCAGCGATTTCACCGGTGGAGAAGAGGCGGCGCGTTATCGCGACATCGCCGACCGCATCAGTGACGCCATGGCCTTTATGGCGGCGGCGGGTGTGACCTCGGAAACCGCCCATGACTTGGGCAAGGTCGATTTCTATACCAGCCACGAAGCCCTGTTGCTGGAATACGAAGAGGCCTTGGCGCGTATTGATTCGACGACGGGCCTGCCGGTCGCGGGGTCGGGCCATATGATCTGGATTGGCGACCGCACCCGTCAGATCGACGGAGCCCATGTCGAGTTCTGCCGCGGTGTGCAGAACCCGATCGGGCTGAAATGCGGCCCCTCGATCAGCGACAGCGATCTGAAAACCCTGATCGCCAAGCTGAACCCCGAGAATGAGCCGGGCCGACTGACCCTGATCGCCCGCTTTGGGGCCGGCACTGTCGGCGACCACCTGCCGCGCCTGATCAAGGCGGTTCAGGAAGAGGGTGCGAATGTCGTCTGGTCCTGTGACCCGATGCATGGGAACACCATCAAATCTGCCTCGGGCTACAAGACCCGGCCGTTTGATTCGGTGCTGCGCGAAGTGCGCGAGTTCTTTGCCGTTCACCGCGCCGAGGACACCATCCCCGGGGGCGTCCATTTCGAGATGACCGGCAAGGATGTGACCGAATGCACTGGCGGCGTGCGTGCCGTGACCGACGAGGATCTGTCGGATCGCTATCACACCGCCTGCGACCCGCGCCTGAACGCCAGTCAGTCGCTTGAGCTGGCATTTCTGGTTGCCGAAGAGCTGCGCAACCGCCGCGTCAGCGGCGCAGGCCGTGCCCGCGCGGCGGGCTGATCTGCAAAGATTTCCCTCTGAACGGGGGCGGCGGGGCTTTGGCCTTGCCGCCCTTTTCATTTGGGCGGGTCAGGCAGGCGTACGGGGATTTCGGATCAGGCGGAAACGGGCACGCCGCGCCTCGGGCGTCGTCGGCTCGCACTGCGGGGCCGAGGGACCGGTCCATGGCGCAGGAGGTTCGGAAAAGCTTATGTAAGAGGGCGAAGGCTCAAGCACTCTGGCGCCCGGGATAACCGGGAATTGCCGATCTGCCAGCAGATCAAAGCGGCGCGGATTGGCCCCGATCTGACCCTCGGCGGCCAGACAGCCAAGCGCCCGGGTCACGTCCCCAAGGTCCGAGCGCAGCGGCAAAAGCGTCATCCGCCCCTCCAGTGCCGGCCTGCCGTAGCTGGCCGGGGATTGCAGGGTGATTTCGGTGATCTGCGGCCCGCGAAAGACGCTTTCCAACACGTCCGACAGTCGCCCGCGTGAGGTGGTGTTGAAAAGGGCGCATAGCGGCATGCCCCGCACCTCCATCCCCATCAGGTCGATAAGATGTCGCCCCGCCAGTCGAAAGCGCGCTGCGCCCGGGGCGATGCGCTCAAGGATAAAGGTGTAATCCAGCACCCGGCGGATGCCATGCGGATCAATATCGGCGCGGTCGGGGATGGCGCGCCCCTGGCGCAATCCTTCCCAATAGCTGCGGATTTCGCCAAGGATACTGCCGGGCCGGATCGGCAGTTCATAATCGGCCAGACGCAAGAGCTTGCCGCGATTCTGCGAGGGACCTGCCTCATATGTGCGGTCATTCTCTTTTCCGGGGTCATCCGACATCGGGTTGGTCTTGCCTGCCTACTCGTAACACAAACGGTTTTTTCGCAGCCTAAACCCTTGTCGCCGCGCTGCCGAGCAAATTCTTGACCAATGGTTAAAATCGGCCCGGATGCCCTGCCGCGGGGCTTGACCCTGCGGGCGGCGGGGGTCATTCAGACGGCGCTGGAACGGCAGGGGATATAAGGGCATGGAGATCGGGCGCAGCGGACTTCTGGTGATCCTGTCCTCGCCTTCCGGGGCGGGCAAATCGACGCTGGCGCGGCGGCTGATGGAATGGGATCCGGCTTTGCGCTTTTCGGTTTCGGCCACCACCCGCAAACCCCGCCCCGGCGAGGTCGAGGGTGAACATTACTATTTCCGCACGCCCGAAGAGTTCAGCGCAATGGTTGCGGGGGGACAGATGCTTGAACATGCCGAGGTGTTCGGCAATTTCTACGGCACCCCGCGCCAACCGGTCGAAGAGGCGATGCTTGCCGGCCGCGACACGTTGTTTGACGTCGATTGGCAGGGCGGACAGCAGATCCGCGCCTCGGCTCTGGGCAATCATGTCATCTCGATCTTTGTCCTGCCACCGAGCCTGGCCGAGCTGGAGCGGCGGCTGATCGGCCGCCAGCAGGACTCGATGGAGGTGATCGCCGCCCGGATGCGCAAAAGCCGGGATGAGATCAGCCATTGGGCCGAATACGATTATGTCATCATCAACGACGATGTTGAACGCAGCACCGAGGCGCTGAAAACCATCCTGACCGCCGAGCGGATGCGTCGCGCCCGGCAGGTGGGTCTTGGCCCCTTTGTCCGCAAGCTCATGGAGGAAGAGAGCGCATGATCTGGCAGCTGGACGGCATAGCGCCGCAAATCGCGGATGATGCATGGGTCGCGCCTGATGCGCAGCTGATGGGCAAGGTGGTCCTTGAGCCGGGTTCAAGCGTCTGGTTCGGGGCCGTGCTGCGCGGTGATAACGAAGAAATCCGCGTCGGCAGGAACTCGAACGTGCAGGATCTGACGGTCTGCCATACCGATATCGGTTATCCGCTGACCATTGGTGCTGATTGCACCATCGGCCACCGCGCCATTCTGCACGGCTGTACCATTGAGGATGGGGTGCTGATCGGCATGGGCGCGATCATCCTGAACGGGGCCCGGATCGGGGCCGGATCGCTGATCGGGGCCGGGGCGTTGATTGCCGAGAATAAGGTGATCCCGCCCGGATCGTTGGTCATGGGGACGCCGGGCAAGGTTATACGCGAGCTGGACGAGGCTGCGCGCGCGAGGCTGCTGAAATCGGCCGAGGGTTATAATCGCAATGCCGTCCGCTTTCGTCAGGGGCTGGCTCAGGCCGGGCAGGGATGATGATCGAGGCGCGGCTGCACGCATTGCTGCGCGCCGTGCCGGTGCCGATGCTGGTCGTAGACCAGCGGGCGCGCGTCATCGGTGCCAATGAGGCTGCTGAAGCTTTGCTTGGTGCAGTGCCGGGCGACCGGCCCTTTGTTACCGCCCTGCGCCACCCCGAGGTCAACGCGGCGCTGGACGCGGTTCTTGCCGGGCAGGATCGGGCGCGGCTGAATGTCACGCTGGGCTCTGCCGACCGGCGGGTGTTCTGCGAGGTGACAGTCACCGCGCTTGCGGCGCCGGGGCTATCTGGCGCGGCGGTGGTGATCGAGGACCGATCCCGCGACGAGGAAACCGAGCAGATGCGTCGCGATTTCGTCGCCAATGTCAGCCATGAATTGCGCACCCCGCTGACCGCGCTGATGGGCTTTATCGAGACGCTGCGAGGTCCGGCCCGCAACGATCCCGCCGCCCGCGACCGCTTTCTGGACATTATGGAGCGCGAGGCGGGGCGGATGAACCGTCTGGTCGCCGACCTGCTGTCACTTAGCCGGGTCGAGCAGGATGAACGCCGTCGCCCCGCGCAGGCCCTGGATCTGGCCGGGCTTTTGCGCAGCGTTGTGACCACGCTGAACCCCGCTGCCGCCTCGGCCTCGGTACGGCTTGAGCTGCTGGGGGCAGATAGCAAGGTCTCGGTTCCCGGCGATGCTGATCAGCTGGTGCAGGTCTTTCACAATCTGATCGAGAATGCGGTGAAATACGGCAGCTCGGGTGGGGTCGTCACTGTAACGCTTGAGCATCTGACGCATGAGCCGGTGCTGCGCGGCCCGGCCTGGTCAGTTTCGGTGGTGGATCGGGGGGAAGGGATCGAGCCTCAGCACCTGCCGCGCCTGACCGAGCGTTTCTACCGCGTCGACACCCATCGTTCGCGCGAAAAGGGCGGTACCGGATTGGGGCTGGCGATCGTCAAGCATATCATCAATCGCCATCGCGGTCGTTTGCGCATCGAAAGCGAGCGGGGGCAGGGCAGTCGCTTTACCGTCATTCTGCCCGAAACCATCGGCCGGATCTGAAACGAAAAAAGGCGGGCCAGGTACCCGCCTTTTTAATGATTCTGTGGCACCAGCACCTGTCATTCGGCCGCGTGGCCGGTGATCGGATTGGGTGCTGCGTCGGATTTCATGCGGAAGCCGCGCTCAAGCTGGTCGAAGGGCGCGACCGGATAGTCACCCGAGAAGCAGGCGTCGCAATATTGCGGGCAGGCATTGTTACGGCCCCTGGCCTCGCCCACTGCGCGGTAAAGCCCGTCCAGCGTGACAAAGGCCAGCGAATCAACGCCGATCCATTCGCGCATTTCTTCTTCGGACATCTGTGCGGCCAGCAGCTTGCCCCTGTCGGGCGTATCGACGCCGTAGAAACAGGGCCAGGCAGTCGGCGGAGAGGCAATACGGAAATGCACCTCGGCCGCGCCGGCGTCCAGGATCATGTCCTTGATCTTGCGGCTGGTCGTGCCACGTACCACCGAATCATCGACCAGCACCACGCGCTTGCCCTTGACCAGCGCCCGGTTGACGTTGAGCTTCAGCCGCACGCCCATGTTGCGGATCTGCTCGGTCGGCTCGATGAAGGTCCGGCCCATGTACTGGTTGCGGATGATTCCCATGCCAAAGGGGATGCCGCTTTCATGGGCATAGCCGATGGCTGCGGGGGTGCCGCTGTCGGGAACGGGGCAGACCAGATCAGCCTCGACCGGTGCTTCGCGGGCAAGTTCGACCCCGATCTGACGCCGGGTCTCATAGACCGAGCGACCGCCGATAATCGAATCGGGGCGCGAGAAGTAGACATGTTCAAAGATACAGAACCGGCCGGTCGAGGGGCCAAACGGGCGTGAGCTTTCAATTTCGCCCTTCGAGATGACGACCATCTCGCCCGGTTCGATCTCGCGCAGGAATTCCGCGCCGATGATATCAAGGGCACAGGTTTCCGAGGCCAGTACAAAGCCATCGTCGCCGATCCGGCCAAGCACCAGCGGCCGCACGCCCAGCGGGTCGCGCACACCGATCAGCTTGGTACGGGTCATCGCGATGACCGAGAAGGCACCTTCGACGCGGCGCAGGGCATCTTTCATCCGCTCGGGGATGTTGCGCTGGATCGAGCGTGCCATCAGGTGGATGATGCATTCCGAATCAGAGCTGGACTGAAAGATCGAGCCACGCTCGATCAGTTCGCGGCGCAGCGCCAGTGCGTTGGTGATGTTGCCGTTATGGGCGACCGCACAGCCGCCCATGGCAAATTCGCCAAAGAAGGGCTGCACGTCGCGGATTGCTGTCGCGGCCTTGGTGCCGGCGGTCGAATAACGCACATGGCCGATGGCAAGGGCACCCGGCAGGGTCTCCATCAGGCTTTGCTTGGTAAAGTTGTCGCGGACATAGCCAAAGCGATGCGCGCTGTTAAAGCCCTGTTCGGCATCATGGGCGACAATGCCGCCCGCCTCCTGACCCCGGTGTTGCAGGGCGTGCAGCCCCAGGGCAACGAAATTCGCGGCATCCGCGACTCCGATGACACCGAAGACGCCGCACTCCTCGTGCAGACGATCGGAATCAAAAGGATGGGCAAGGAATGGCTGCATCATCACCGACTCTTGGGGCTATTCCGGGAAGGATTAGGGGACGCTTGACGCCAATCTAGGCTTTCAGACCGCCGAAGTCACGCCCTGCGGTCACAGCAGGGCGCATTTTATGTCACAAAATAGCCATATGAGCCTAGTTTGCCGTGCTGGCCGGAGCCGGAGCGGAGGTATCGACCGGCTGGCCGGTGGCCCCGCAGCTGCGCACCAGCTGTTCATAACGGCTGACGACCCAGCCCGGGGCGTCCTGCGGGATCTGCTGGTCCATCTTGCCGCGCATCCGCTCAAATACCTGCGCCGAGCGCGAGTTGTCCACGATGGCGACAGGCTGGCTGGTCATCACGCGATCATAGACGATGAAGGCGATCGCGACGAGCAGGATGCCCCGTGCCACACCAAAGAGGAAGCCCATCCCCTGATCGACGCCGCCAAGCGCCGAGCGCTGCACGACCGATGAAAATAGCGGCGTGATGATCGAGAACAGCACCAGCGCCAGTGCAAAGACCACCGCGAAACCCGCAATGGTGGCCAGTTCGCAACTGTCGGCCAGGAACTTGTTCAGCCCCGGCACCTGCGCCACCATCGGCCGCACCGTCGGCGCAAAGATAAAGGCCAGCGCCGCCGCGCCGATCCATCCCAGGATCGCCAGCGATTCGCGCACGAAACCCCGCGCGTAGGCCAGGATCGCCGAGAGGATGATCACGGCCGCGACAACGCCGTCGATGATGGTGAATCCGTCCATTTTCACGCCCTTTCGCGGTCTTTCCCGCGTTTGAAGGCCAGATCCGCCGCCTTTAACCGGCGCCGAATGTCTCGCCCACGAAACCTGTCAGATCCGCAATGCGGTCGATCCGCATCCCGGCAACGCCCTCGACCTTGGTGGCCGCGGGCAGGATCGCACGTGAAAAACCAAGTTTCTGTGCCTCTTTCAACCTGTTTTCCGCCTGAGCGACCGGCCGCAGCGCCCCCGAGAGGCTGATTTCACCGAAAAGTACGGCCTCGGCAGGCAGGGCAACATCCTCGCGCGCGCTTAGAAGGGCGGCGGCAATCGCAAGATCGGCGGCGGGCTCGTTCACGCGCATCCCCCCGGCAACATTAAGAAAAACGTCAAGCCCGGCAAAGGGAATGGCGCAACGGGCCTCCAGCACGGCAAGGATGGTCGAGACCCGTCCGCTGTCCAGCCCGACCACCGTTCGGCGGGGACTTGCCAATGTCGAAGGGGCGACAAGAGCCTGAACCTCGGTCAGTACGGGACGCGTGCCTTCGATCCCGGCAAAGACCGCCGAACCGGCACTAGGTTCACCACGTTCCGACAAAAACAGCGCCGAAGGGTTTGCAACCTCGGCCAACCCGCCGCCGGTCATCTCGAAAACGCCGATTTCGTCAGCAGGGCCGAAACGATTCTTGTGGGCGCGCAGGATGCGGAACTGGTGGCCGCGCTCACCCTCGAAATAAAGCACCGTATCGACCATATGCTCGACCACGCGGGGGCCGGCGATCTGGCCCTCTTTGGTGACATGGCCGACAAGGATGACCGAGGTGCCGCGCCGCTTGGCAAATGTCACCAGCTCATGCGCGCTGGCGCGTACCTGCGCGACCGAGCCGGGCGCCGCCTCGATCCGGTCGGACCACAGTGTCTGGATCGAATCGATGATGGCGACATCTGGCCGCTCGGTGTCGAGCGTCGTCAGAATGTCGCGAAGGGCTGTTTCGGCCCCCAGCCGCACCGGCGCATCGCCAAGGCCAAGCCGCTGTGCGCGCAACCGGACCTGAGCACTGGCCTCCTCGCCCGAGATATAGATTGCCTGCTGTCCCGAACGGGCAAAGGCGGCGGCGGCCTGCAAAAGCAGGGTGGATTTGCCGATACCCGGGTCGCCTCCGACCAGCAGGGCCGAACCGGGAACCAGCCCGCCACCCAGCACCCGGTCAAGCTCGGCTATGCCCGAGATGGCGCGCGGGGGCGGGGCCTCTTGCGTCGCGAGGCCCGACAGGGGGATCTGCTTGCCCTTCAGCGTCCCAAGGCCCCGGCCGGGACCCTGCGACAAGGGTGCTTCCTCAATGATAGTGTTCCATGCCCCGCAGGCATCGCAGCGGCCGGCCCATTTGCGATGGCTGGCGCCGCAGGCGGTGCAGGTAAAGGCAGTGATCGGTTTGGCCATGCAGCCTATCTGGCAGATTGTGCGCGGGCGCGCCAGCCGGGCATGTCAGGCGGCGCCCAGCCCGGCGCGCATCAGGATGCGACGTACCGGCGACACGGCATAAAGCCCGCCCAGCGTCGCGGCGCGCAGATCGCGCAATGGCCGGGCTGAGATCATGCTTGCCCGGTTCAGCGCGTCGATGCCGATCAGCCGGGCCATCGCCTCGGGGCGGCGGTGACGCTCATAAGCGGCAAGCGATCTGGCGCTGCCCGGATCATCCGCCGAGAGGTCCAGCAGCGAGGCCAGATCGGCCAGGCTCATGTTCAGCCCCTGCGCACCGATCGGCGGGACGACATGGGCGGCCTCGGCGATCAGGGCGGTGCGTGGGCCGGTGAACCGGTCGGCAATCTGGCTGATGATCGGCCATTCGGTCAGGCGGGTCGCCTGGGTCAGATGGCCCAGTACCCCGGCCGAGCGGCGGTTCAGCTCGGCCTCGAATTCCTCGCGGGGCAGGGCGCGCAGGCGGCCGATCTCGGCGCCGCGCTCAAGCCAGACCACGGCCGAGGATGGCTTGCCCCCGCGGTCGGGCAGCGGGACCAGTGTAAAGGGACCGCCCCAGCGATGGATCTCGGTCGAGACATTCCCATGCGGGCGCTCATGGGTGACCGCAAAGGCCAGCGCCTTTTGCCCATAGCGAAAGGTGCGAACGCCGATGCCAAGCGCCTGCCGCACGGGCGAGTTGCGGCCATCGGCCCCGATCACCAGCCGGGCGCGGATACGGCTGCCATCGGTCAGCGTGACCAGCGCCTCGCTGTCGCGGACGACCAGTCCCGCCGTGCCGGTGCCGGGCAGGAAGCGGAGGTTTTGCAGGCCGGTAAGCCGGGCCGAGATTTCGCGTTTCAATAGCCAGTTGGGCAAGTTCCAGCCAAAGGGCTGGTCCGAGATTTCGGAGGCGTCGAATTCCCGCGTCAGCCGCGCCTGCGACAGTTTTCCGCCGGCGTCGATGATGCGCATGATCTGCAGAGGCGTTGCATGGGGGGCGAGCCGTTCCCACAAGCCAGCCGCCTGCAAAACCGGGATCGAGGGTTGCAGAAAGGCGGTGCTGCGCAGGTCCGACCCCTGCGCACTTTCTTCGGTCACGGGCGGGGCGGGATCGACGCAGATCACGCTGCGCCCCGCGCTGCCAAAAGCGGCTGCGGTGATCAGCCCGGCAATGCCGCCGCCCGAGACGAGGATATCCGTGTCGTCGATTGCCATCTGCACCGCCCTGCGCTGCTAAAAGCCTGCCGCGTAGGCGACAAGCATGCCAAATACCAGGATAGTCGCCGCCAGCGCGATCAGACTCAGCGCGGGCAGCCCCCAGATGACGAGAGCAACGACCGAGAGAACCACCACCAGCAGCGCAAAAACGAAAAGGGCTGCGGCGGTGCGCATATCTGCCTTGGCGTTGGCGGGGTGTACGGATTCGGACATGGCGCGTTCCTTGGCTTGCGGTTTTTCCTGTCGGCGAAGGCTTCAGTTCTGGCCCAAGGCGGCAGTTCCGGCAAGTCCGCGCAGGAAAGCGGTCAGATCCTGCGTATGGTAATGGACGTGCGGGCCATGATCGTGATCCGGGGCCAGAGCATCGGGGCCGTGGCGCCCCTCACCCACAAGAATCGTTGTCATTCCAAGGTGATGTGGCACGGAAAGGTTCCTTGGATCATCCTCGAACATGGCGGCACCGGTGGGGTCGAAGCCCTCGGTGCCCTGAACTGCGGCATAAGCGCGCGGATCGGGCTTAGGGTGAAAGCCCACTTCCTCAACTCCATGGATGGCATCGAAAACTGTCAGGCCGCGCCGTTCCAGTACCCGCAGAGCATAGGTGCTGTCGCCGTTGGTGTGGACGATCTTGCGGCCGGGCAGGGCGGTGATCAGCCCGGCCAGTTCGGGGTCGGGCTGCAGCTCTGAAAAGTCGATGTCATGGACCTCGCGCAGATAAGGCAGCGGGTCGATGCCATGTTCGGCCATCAGCCCGGCCAAAGTGGTGCCGTGTTCGCGCCAGTAATGGGCGCGCAGACGGCTGGCCTCGGCCTCGGTCACGCGCAATTCGCGCATGACATAGGCGGTCATGCGCCGTTCGATCTGATCGAAAAGGCGGATCTCGGGCGCATAAAGCGTGTTGTCGAGATCAAAGATCCAGGTTGTTACATGTCCAAAATTCATATTCCCTGCCTAAACCTGCGGCATGGCGCTTGCAATCGCCGTTCCGAGCGCGGATCGTGCCTGACATGAAAGACGCCTATTCCCTGATCCTCTCTGCCATTGATAATGGCATTTACCGCCCCGGCGACCGCCTGGTCGAATCCGAACTGGCCGAGCGTTTCGGCGTTTCGCGCACCCCGGTCCGCGAGGCGTTGCAGCGGCTTGAGACGCAATCGATGCTCAAACGCGACGGACGCAGCCTGATTGTCGCCACTCTGGACCACAATCAGCTGGCCGAGCTTTATACCGTGCGCGCCGAACTTGAGGCGCTGGCGGCGCGGCTGGCGGCCCGTCACGCCACACCCGAAGAGGTCCGCGTGCTGGCCGGTATGGTCGAAGAGGACCGCGCCATCCTTGGCGACCCGCAGGCTCTGGTGCGGGCGAACCGCCGGTTTCATCATCAGATTCATCTGGCCTCGCATAACCGCTATCTGGTTCAGCAGCTGGGCCTTGTGCATCGCAGCATGGCGCTGATGGCGCGTACGAGCCTTGCCGCGCAGGGGCGCGACGTGGTCACGCTTGATGAGCATCAGGCCATCGTCGATGCCATTGCCGCCCATGACAGCGCCCGCGCCGAAGAGGCGCTGCGCCATCATATCTCGATGGCCTTTGAGACCCGCCTTAAGGAAGAGGCCCGCCACCTTGAGGAAGGCGAGGGCTGATGACCCGCGAGATCCGCGCCTCCGCCGATCTGGAAGAAGGTGCGGCGCATCTGATGCAGGTCTGCCCGGTCTGGAAACGCGAACTGCCGGCGCTGATGCCTCTGCCTTTGCGACGCTGGTCCGAGGGGTTTGCCGCCATTCGTGACGCGGTGGTCGCCCAGCAGATCTCGACCCATGCGGCGAATGCGATTGCCGCGCGCATGACCGAGGCGGGGCTGGCTGATGAGGTTGGGATCGCCGCTGCTGATGAGGACGCTTTGCGCGCCGTCGGCCTGTCCCGTCCCAAGGCCCGCTATCTGCGCGGTATCGTCGCGGCTGGGGTCGATTGGGCTGCGCTGCGCGACCTGCCTGATGATGAGGTGATCGCCCGGCTGACCGCCTTGCCCGGTATCGGGCGCTGGACCGCCGACATCTATCTGAAATTCGCGCTTGGCCGCGCCGATGCCTTTGCTGCGGGCGATCTGGCGCTCGCCGAAGCGGCGCGGCTGCTCTATGCCCAGCCCGAGCGGCCCGGCCCGGCAATACTGACCGAACTGGCCGAGCCGTGGCGGCCCTGGCGTGCGGTTGCGGCCCGGGCGCTGTGGGCCTATTACCGGGTCGCAAAAGGGCGCGAGGGCGTCCGCTGAGGGGGACGAGATGCTGCGCGAGTTGAAATCCGAACGCAAAGGCCCTGCCAAGGCCGATTCAGTGGTGGTGTTCCTGCATGGCTATGGCGCTGATGGTGCCGACCTGCTGGGCCTTGCTGATCCTCTGGCGCCGCATCTGCCGGGTGCGGCATTCTACGCCCCGAACGCGCCCGAGCGTTGTGTCAACAATCCCATGGGCTATCAGTGGTTTCCGATCCCGTGGATGGATGGCTCATCCGAAGAGCAGGCGCGCTCTTCGGCCACGCAATCTTTTAATGACATCAATGCCTTTCTGGACAAAGTTCTGACGGATGAGGGGCTGCCTGCAAGCCGTCTGGCCGTGGTCGGCTTTTCGCAGGGTACGATGATGGCGCTGGCCGTCGCGCCGCAGCGCGAGGAAGAGATTGCCGGCGTTGTCGGCTTTTCTGGCCGTCTGCTTGACCCCGAGAATGTTGCGGCCCGCGTCAGGCCCCCGATTCTGCTTGTCCATGGCGATCAGGACCCGGTGGTTCCGTTCGAAAGCATGAGCGTCGCCGGTGAGGCGCTGCAAAAGGCCGGGTTTACCGTGTATGGCCATGTGATGAAGGGAACCGGGCACGGCATCTCGCCCGATGGGCTGTCGGTGGCGCTGGCCTTCCTGAAAGAGCGGTTTGCCGCCACGGAATAGCATCTGGTGCGATTCTGCTCTTGCGTAACCCTCTTCCTTCCCTACGTTGATATGAGAGAGACGAGGAGAAGCCACATGACCCTGATCTGGATGACCGCTATCGCCATGGTTTCGGCTGGCATGGTTGCCCTGCGTCTCCGGGCGCCGCAGCCGCAGGCTGTCGCGGCACGCGCCAGACGCCGCTAAGTCAGGGCTGGGCGTCAGAGTTCCAGATCGCCGGGTCGGCTATCTCGATCGAATTGCCGGCAGGATCTCGGAAATACAGCGACCTGCCGCCCTGAGGCCAGATAAAATCTGCCTCAACCTCGACACCGCTTGCCTCCAGATGCGTGCGCCAGGTGTCCAGAGTCTCTGGCGCGGCCCCTATGCAGAAATGGCCCGGCCCTTCGCTGCCATGCGGCGGAACGGGCAGGCGGGCATCGGCTTTGGGCGGGACGCGCGTGGCGCTGGCGCGAAAAACCAATAGCACCTGAGTGCCGCAGCGAAAGAACACATGGCGACCGGGAACGCGGGCTATTTCGGGCAAGCCAATGATCCCGGTCCAGAAGCGGGCGGCCTCGTCCAGGTCCTCGGCATAAAGGGCCGATTCCAGCGTGCCGATCAGTTTGGGCGGTATAGACATGGGCCCATCCTGCCAGCAATCCGACCCTGGGGCCAGCCCAGCTTGACCTTGGCCCGTTGCTGCCGCAGCCTGCGCGCCTGAACAGGAGACAGCGATGGCATGGATCTATCTTGGCGTGGCCGGGCTTTTAGAGATCGTCTGGGCGCTTGCCATGAAACAGTCCGAGGGCTTTACCCGGCTTTGGCCCACGGCAATCACGCTTGTAGCCATGGTCGCGAGCGTCTGGTTCCTGTCGCTGTCGATGAAGGTGCTGCCGCTTGGCACCGCTTATGTCATCTGGACCGGAATCGGCGCGGTGGGGACCTTTGTGCTGGGGGTTCTTGTCCTTGGCGAGCCGGCCGATGCGCTGCGTCTTGTCGCGGCAGTCTTGATCCTTGCGGGGCTGGTGTTGATGAAGATCGCATCGCCGCACTGATGATTGTCATGCCCCTGTCACGCCGCGCGGCTATTTGATGCAGGGCATATATTCAGGGACTTGTCAGCCCGGAGCCGCGATATATAGTCGGAGCCATGTTCTGACCCGTCCTGGGCAAGGCGAAGCGAGGGCCGATGCTGGACGATAACAGCGACTTTCGAACCCAATTCGTGCGCGAGCCATCCAGTTTGCGCCACCATCCCGCACTTGTGCTTAACGCGGACTTCAGGCCACTCAGCTACTACCCGCTGTCCCTGTGGCCCTGGCAGGAGGCGATCAAGGCGGTGTTTCTAGACCGGGTCCAGATAATCGCCGAATATGACGAGGTGGTGCGAAGCCAACGCTATAGCATACGCATTCCCTCGGTTGTGGTACTGAAAGATTACATCAAACCCCAAAAGCGCGTGGCCTTCACGCGCTTTAATCTTTTCTTAAGGGACGAGTTCTGCTGCCAGTACTGCGGTGCGCGGGGCGAGCTGACCTTTGACCATGTGGTGCCGCGTTCGCGCGGGGGAATCACCAGCTGGGAAAATGTCGTCGCTGCCTGTTCGCCCTGTAATCTGAAAAAGGCGAATAAATCGCTGAAAAACTCGGGCATGCGTCTGCGTCGCCCGCCGTGTCGGCCCACGCCGGAAGAGATGCACGCTATCGGCCGACGCTTCCCGCCGAACCATCTGCACGAAAGCTGGATGGATTTTCTTTACTGGGATACCGAGCTGCTCTCGGAATAGGGCGGGGCGGTGCAACGCCCTGTCTTTACGCGGATTTCATCTGCACATCTGTCGCGGTCACACGGGCCGGATGCCCTATTTACCCGGCATTTTAGCGGTCTGGAGATTGCAGTTCCGGGCTACGCCGGTTAAAACGACCCGTCAGGTTTGCGTGATGACATCCAGACCTGTCTTGCGCCGCTCGCTAATGCGCGGCGCAGCGACTGTCGTCCGCGCGCATGGATCTTCCGCTTTTTGCGGCCATGCAGGGCGATCAACCAAAGACAAGAGAGGGATCTCGCATGTGGACACGTATTCAAACCGTGGTTGACGGAAAGCCCGTTTCTGGTGACTGGACGATCTGCCGCAATGATGTGCCCGTGGGACGTATCAGCCACAATCCGCAAGAGCCCGGCGTTGCTGCCTGGGTCTGGACGATGCTGGATGATCCGGCTGCAGGTGGACGTGCCTGGACCGAAGAAGCGGCCCTTGCCTCGGTCAAGGACTGCGCCGAAAAGCAGGGCTGCGCCGCTGCATGACGTGAGATCGGGGCAGCGGCATCCGCTGCCTCCTCCCTCCGATCCGCTGCAAGGGCGGGGGAGATGCGCCGGACTGAAATACCCGGTGCCGATCAGCTGCGGTGATCGTGCGTTGAAAGATGGGCGATGGCCGCCGCCAGCAAAACCAGCAGACCCAGTGCAAATAGCGGAACACCCGCTGCGCTTGCCGCCCAGATCGTCAGCCCTCCGGTCAGGATGACTGCAAGGATCATGATCAGGAAATGCGGCAAGGGCATGATATCCTCCATTCCCTTCAATATGGGCCGCGCGGTAGCCGGCGAAAAGCCCCAGTTCATGCATTGCTGGCTTTCTTGCCGGTAAAGCCTAGGCAATTGCACAAATTTTGATCTCTGACGGCTTCGTTCTGGAAAATGTTCTCTAAATGTTCCATTCTTGGAGCATGAGTCTGCCACCCCGGAACCCTGACGAGATTCTGCGCGCCCGCGGCGCTGACTCGCGCCCTGCTGCGCGGTTCGAGCCCTATCAGCGTGTGCGCGAGCATGACGGCTGGGATATCGGCGAAGAGCAGGGCCTTTTGCGCACCGAGATTGAGCATGAACGGGCACGCTCGATCCTCAATCGCAACAACTCGCCCGATATTCCCTTTGATCGCTCGGTTAACCCATACCGCGGTTGCGAACATGGCTGCATCTATTGCTTTGCCCGCCCGAGCCACGCCTATCTTGGCCTGTCTCCGGGGTTGGATTTTGAAACAAAGATCGTCGCCAAGCCCAATGCGCCCGAACTTCTGCAAGCCGAGATCGGGCGGCGGGGCTACGCTGTCGCACCCATCGGTTTTGGCACCAATACCGACCCTTATCAGCCGATCGAGGCACGGCTTGGCATCATGCGCGGCTGCCTGCAGGTTCTGCATGACTGGAACCATCCGTTCAGCCTTGTGACCCGCGGGGCCACGGTTCTGCGTGATCTGGACCTGCTTTCAGGGATGGCGGCCAGAAAGCAGGTTATGGTCGGGGTATCCCTGACAACGCTTGACCCTGACCTGGCCCGACAGATGGAGCCGCGCGCACCCACGCCCCAGACCCGTTTGCGCATGATCCGAGAGCTTGCTCAGGCGGGGGTGCCGGTGCGGGTCATGGTCGCCCCGGTAATCCCTGTGCTGACTGAACATGAGCTTGAACATATCATGCAGGCTGCCCTTGATGCCGGGGCGACCGCTGCCAGCATGATCCCCTTGCGTCTGCCGCTTGAGGTGGCACCGCTTTTTAGGGACTGGCTTCAGCGCCACCATCCCGGCAAGGTTGCGCATGTCATGTCGCGGGTGCAGGCGATGCGGGGCGGGCGCGACAATGATCCGCGCTTTGGCAGCCGTATGCGCGGCGAGGGGCATGAGGCCGATCTGCTGCACCAACGCTTTCGCCTGGCGCGCAAACGGCTGGGCCTGCAGCGTGAGGCAGAGGTGCTGGATTGCAGCCGGTTCGGGCCTCCGCCGCGGGCGGGGGACCAGCTTTCGTTGTTTTGATTACTCGCCCGGCCCCATGACTTCGGCGATGCGGGCCGATATCCGTTCTGGGGTGGGGCGCGGGCCGCGCGGCGCGCTGACCAGCGCATCGCGCATCGCCTTCAGGTGGCCGGGCGTGGTGCCACAGCAGCCGCCGATGATGCGCACGCCCAGATCGCGTGCCAGAATGGCGAATTCGGCCATCACCTCAGGCGTCGCATCATAGATCAGCCCGCCATCCTGATAGCGCGGCACACCGGCGTTAGGCTTGGCGATCAGCGGCCGTTCATTGCCCGAGGCGGCAAAGCCTGCCACGGCCAGCAAAAGCTCGGCCGGGCCGGTGCCGCAATTGGCACCATAGGCCAGAGGTGGATGAGGCAGCCGGTCGATCAGCGAGGCAAGCTGTGGAGGCGTCACCCCCATCATGCTGCGTCCGCCGGGCTCAAAGCTCATCATCCCGCACCAGGGCATGCTGACGGTCTGCGCGGCCCTTGCTGCGGCGCGCATTTCCTCGGCGGCGCTAACGGTTTCGATCCACAGCACATCGGCGCCGCCCTCTTTCAGCGCCTGCGCCTGTTCGGTGAACATCGTCGTCGCCTCTGCTTCGGTCAGCCGGCCCATGGGGGTCATGATCTCACCAATCGGGCCGATCGAGCCGGCGACGATCACGGCGCGACCGACCTCGGCTGCTGCTTCGCGGGCAAGGCGGGCGGCGGCGCGGTTCAGTTCGGTGACCCGCGACTCGGCACGGGCCAGCCACAGGCGGCTGGCATTGGCGCCGAAGCTGTTTGTCAGGATGATATCCGCACCCGAGGCGATCATCTGGCGGTGCAGTTCACGCACCTTGTCGGGATGGGTTTCGCACCAGAGATCGGGCGCCTGTCCCGGTGCCAACCCCATATTATAGAGATTGGTGCCGGTCGCCCCGTCGGCCAGTAGCCAGGAGCGTTCACCAAGCATCCGCGACAGCTGGTCAGGCATGGTCTTTCCCATTCTGCGGCAGGTTGGGGAAGCATAGCCCATCCTGCCGGGAAGTCATTGGTCCATTCGTCGAGCGTCGGGACCCGCTCAGCGTGAGCGGATCATACCCATGATTTCTTTGGTACGCTCAATGATCGGTGCGGAGATTGCGGCAGCCTTTTCCGAGCCGCGGCCAAGGATGCGGTCGATCTCGGCCGGGTCGGCCATGAACTCGGTCATCCGCCTGGTGATAGGCGCGAGAGCGGTCACCGCCACGTCGGCGAGCGCCGGTTTGAACGCACCAAAGCCCTGACCCTCGAACCGTGCCAGCACCTGATCGCCGGTTTCACCAGTCAGCGCGGCATAGATATTGACGAGGTTGCGGGCCTCGGGCCGGTCCTTGAGCCCTTCCATCGAGCCGGGCAGGGGGTCGGCATCGGTCCGCGCCTTGCGGATCTTTTGCGCGATGGCGTCGGCATCGTCTGTCAGGTTGATGCGGCTTGCGTCCGAAGGATCGGATTTCGACATTTTCCTGCTGCCGTCACGCAGGCTCATCACCCGGGTCGCGGTTCCTTCGATAAGCGGTTCGGTGATCGGGAAAAAGTTCACGCCATAGTCATGGTTGAACTTGGCGGCGATATCGCGGGTCAGCTCAAGATGCTGCTTCTGATCCTCGCCCACCGGGACGGCGGTCGCGTGATAGGCCAGAATGTCGGCGGCCATCAACGAAGGATAGGCAAGCAACCCAAGGCTGGAGTTTTCGCTGTTCTTGCCGGCTTTGTCCTTGAACTGCGTCATCCGGTACATCCAGCCGATGCGCGCGACGCAGTTGAAAAGCCAGGCAAGCTCGGCATGCTGGCTGACCTGGCTCTGGTTGAACAGGACCGACACCGAAGGATCGACACCCGCAGCCATAAAGGCCGCCGCTACCTCGCGGGTGTTGTGGCGCAGCTTTTCGGGGTCTTGCCAGACGGTGATCGCATGCAGGTCGACGACGCAATAGATCGTCTCGGCCCCTTGGCCCTGATAATCGGCAAAGCGTTTCAGCGCGCCAAGGTAATTGCCCAGCGTCAATCCGCCCGAGGGCTGGATGCCGGAAAAGATGCGCGGAGCGAAGCTCGTGGTCATGGCACTACCTGCTTGGAAATTCCCGGTCGCTGGCTTACCCCTTGACCAGTCCGGGCGCAACCGCCCACCACAGAGGAACCACGATGCGCCCCGGTTACGATGAATCGCCCCTGAATCCCGTGCCCGCCGTGGTCTGGGTACTTGCCCTGCCGATGATCGCCTGCGAGGCTGTGTTCGGTCTGGCAAAGCTTGGCTTTGTCGGAGGGGGCGCGCAAGGCATGGGATTGGCCATGCGCCAGCTGGCAGTCGAACGCGTTGCCTTTATTCCCGACCTGCTGGTGCGCCAGTGGCAGCTGCGGACCTTTTTCCTTGATGAAAGCTGGCGCATCGTCACTTATCCCTTTGTGCATCTGTCACTGACGCATGCGCTGTTTGTGATCGTCTTTACACTCGCGCTGGGGAACCTGATCGCGCATCAGTTCCGCGCATGGGCGGTTCTGGCGCTGTTCTTTGGCTCGGCGATTGGTGGAGCACTGGTCTATACGCTGGCGGATGCGCTTTTGCCGCAGTTCCGCTTTCAGGCGCTGATCGGGGGCTATCCGGCGGTCTATGGCTTTGTCGGTGCATTCACCTTTCTGCTTTGGACCCGGCTTGGGCAAGAGAACGCGAACCGGTTGCGTGCCTTTACGCTGATCGGGATGCTGCTGGCCTTTCAACTGGTCTTTGCCATCCTGTTTCAGGACGGCAGCATGACCTGGATCGCCGAGATCGCGGGCTTTGGCTGCGGGTTCCTGCTGTCCTTTGTGCTGATCCCGGGCGGGATCGGGCGCGTGATGCGCCAGATCCGTCAACGCTGAGGCCGGAAGCCTGCGCGCAGGTCCGAGGGACGGAAAGCCCCAAGGGCCATCGCCGCAGCGCCATAGGTTGCTATTCCGCCAAAGACCAGCGCGGCCAGCGCCAGATAGCGCGTGCCGGGGGTATGCAACGCCTCTTCGAACACCAGCATCAGCCCCCAGATCACCGCGCCCATCACCACAGAGGCGGCGCAGATGCGGGGCAGGCGATGGCGAAAGCGCGCGTCAAGCTGGGTCGCCTCGCCAAAGGCTCTGGTCCCGCGCCAAAGCTGTGCGGCCATGGTCCAGCCAGCGATAGTCGTGCCAAGCGCGGCTGCAGAAAAGCCGATAAAAGGGGCAAGCCCCAGCGCTGCCACCGCATTGACGATCATCGACCAGATGGCAAAGCGAAAGGGCGTGCGCGTATCCTCTCGCGCGAAATACAGCGGCTGCAGCACTTTTTGCAGGACAAACGCAGGCAGACCCAGCCCATAGATTGCCAGCGCCAGCGCTGTCGGCCCGACATCAGCGGCAAGAAAGGCGCCGCGCTGGAACAGGACCGAGATCAGCGGCTCGGCCGCGACCACCAGCGCCACGGCGGCGGGCACGGTCAGAAACAGCGCGAATTCGGCGGCGCGGTTATAGGCATGACGGCCACCATCCGTGTCCCCGGCCTTTAGCCGTCGCGAGATATCGGGCAGCAGCACGATCCCGATAGCGATACCGACCACCCCCAGCGGCAGTTGATACAGCCGGTCGGCATTGGTCAGCCAGGCAATCGCCCCGTCAAAGAATGAACCCACCTGCCGCCCGACAAGCAGGTTGACCTGCACCACCCCCCCCGCAAGGACGGCGGGTGCGGCGATAGCCAGCAGGCGGCGCATATCGGGCGAAAGCCTTGGCCTGCGCAGGCGCAGCGGAAAGCCCATGCGCCTGGCCGCCCACCAGACGGTGAAAAGCTGCGCCAGCCCCGAGACCGGCGTTGACCATGCCATCGCCAGCCCCATATCCCAGCCGCGCCAGTCGGCCAGAAGCATCGCCGCAATCAGGATCAGGTTCATCAGCACCGGCGCGGCGGCGGCGGCCATGAAGCGCCCTCCCGCATTCAGCAACCCCGACAGCAGCGCCGTCAGCGAGATAAACAGAATATAGGGAAAGCAGATGCGGCCATAGATTACCGCAAGTTCGAACCGCTCGTCCCCCTGAAAGCCCGCTGCCTGCATAAGCACAAGCCACGGCATCACCAGATGCGCGATCAGCGACACCGCCAGCACGACTGTAAAGAGCCCCGAGAACGCCTCTTCGGCAAAGCCGCGCGGGTTGTCGTTGCTTTCCAGCCGCTTGGCGAACATCGGCACGAAAGCGGTGTTAAATGCGCCTTCGGCGAAAAAGCGGCGGAACATGTTGGGCAGGGTGAAGGCGACGATATAGGCCTGCGCTATAGGGCCGGTGCCCAGATAGGCGGCGATCATCACATCGCGGACAAAGCCGACGATGCGGCTTGCCAGCGTCCACGCGCCGACCGAGAGAAAGCCGCGAATAAGTCTGATCGGTTGCATCCCTTGTCCCTTAGAACGTCCGGCCCAGGGGGCGCTCGGCCCGTTCGGCGCGCTCGGCCCCGTCCTTGATCGCCTGACGCAGCTTTTTCTCCAGCGCCTCGCGGCGGTTCTGCTGATGCAGTTTCAGTCCGAACATGTCCTTGACATAGAAGGTGTCCACCACCTGCGCCCCAAAGGTCGCGATAACCGCGCTGGCGATCTGGATGTGATTGTCGGCCAGCGTCCGGGTCAGGTCGTATAGCAGGCCGGGACGGTCGCGGGTATCGACCTCGATCACCGTATAGACGTCCGATGCCTCGTTGTCGAAGGTGATATGGGTCGGGAAGCGAAATGCGGATTCGCGCTTTTTCGGCTTGTCGCGGCCGGCCAGCGCCTCACGCGCGACGATCTCGCCCTTCAGCGTGCGCTGGATCATGGCGCGCAGGCGGGGCAGGCGGTCGGACGCATAGGGATGGCCGTCCGCGTCCTGCAGCCAGAACACCGCCGTCGCAAAACCGTCCTTGGTGGTATAGGTGCGCGCGTCGACAATATTCGCGCCAACCAGCGCCAGAGCCCCGGCCATACGCGAAAAGATCCCCGGATGGTCGGCCAGCACAAATGCGGCCCGGGTTGCGTCGCGGTCGGTGTCGGGATGCAGGTCGGTGCGGATCTCGTCGTCGCCCAGATCCTTGAGCATCTCGGCAAAGACGTAATGCGTATCGGTCGGCAGCCCGGGCCAGTAGTTGTCGTAATGGCGGGCCAGCTCTGCCTTGATCTCTTTCGGCTCCCACCCCTTGGCGGCCAGCAGATGGCGCAGCGAGCGTTTGGCCTCGCCGATGCGCTTGTCGCGGTTCAGCTCTTCGAGGCCGTTTTCCAGCCCGCGTTCGGTTTCCTGATGCAGCTTGCGCAGCAGCATCGCTTTCCAGTTATTCCAGGTGCCGGGGCCGACGCCGCGGATATCGCAAACCGTCAGCACCAGCAGCATATCCAGCCGCTTGGTGGTCTTGACCGCCTTGGCAAAGTCCCGCAGCGTACGCGGATCGGCAATGTCGCGTTTCTGCGCCACATCCGACATCAGCAAGTGGTTGCGGATCAGCCATTCGATGGTTTCGATCTCATCCGCAGGCAGGCCGAAACGGGTGCAGACACGCCGGGCAAGGCGTGCGCCAAGGATCGAGTGATCCTCGGTCCGGCCCTTGCCGATGTCATGCAACAGCACCGCCAGATAGATTACCCGCCGGTTCACCTTGCCCTTCATGATCTTGCTGACCACGGGCAGGTCCTCGGCATCATCGCCGCGCTCGATGGCGGCAAGGGCGGCAACGCATTGGATCAGGTGCTCGTCCACCGTGTAATGGTGATAGACGTTGAACTGCATCATCGCCACCACCGGAGCGAACTCGGGGATAAAGGCGGCCAGTACGCCCAGTTCATTCATCCGCCTGAGCGAGCGTTCGGGGTTGCCATGTTTCAGCAAGAGATCAAGAAAGATGCGCACCGCCTCGGGGTCCGAACGCATACTGTCGTCGATACGGTCCAGATTGGCGGTCACGGCGCGCATGGCGTCGGGGTGGATCAGGATGCCGGTTCTTAGCGCCTCTTCAAACAGCCGCAGAATATTCAGCGGATCGGACAGGAACTGCTTTTCATCGGCATAGGTCAGCCGGCCGCGATCAACGCGAAAGCCCGTGCGGACACGGCGCCGACGCTGAAACAGCATGTTCATGATCGGCGCTTTGTAGAGGTGGCGTGCCTCCAGCGCGACGAGGAACACCCGTGTCAGCTCACCCACCCTGGTCGCGTGCAGGAAATAGTCCTGCATAAAGATCTCGACCGCGCGGCGCCCGCCGAGGTCGCGATAGCCCATGCGCCTGGCAACCTCGACCTGCATGTCAAAGGTCAGCTGATCCTGAGGACGCCCGGCGATCAGATGCAGATGGCAGCGCACGGCCCAAAGGAAATCCTCGGCCTGCCAGAAGGTCAGATGCTCTTCACGGGTGAAAAAGCCCAGATCGACCAGTTCGACCGCACGGTCGACCCGGTGGATGTATTTGGCGATCCAGTACAGGGTCTGCAGGTCGCGCAGGCCGCCTTTGCCTTCTTTGACGTTCGGCTCAAGCACGTAGCGCTGGCCACCCTGACGGCGGTGGCGTTCGGCTCGCTCGGCCAGCTTGGCCTCGATGAACTGAGGGACGGTCTTGTCGAAAAGCTCGGACCACAGCCGGTCGCGCAGGGTCTCGGCGGCGGGGGCGTGACCGCAGATCAGCCGGTGTTCCAGCAGGCTGGTGCGGATGGTGATGTCGCCTGCACCCAACCGCAGGCAATCGTCGATTGACCGCGTGGACTGGCCGATTTTCAGCTTCAGATCCCACAGCATGTACAGCATCGATTCAACGACGCTTTCCGCCCAGCCGCTGACTTTCCACGGGGTCAGAAACAGCAGATCGACATCGGATTGCGGGGCCATTTCGGCGCGACCGTAACCGCCGATGGCAAGGATTGCCAACCGCTCGGCATCGGTGGGGTTCTGCGAAGGGTGCAGGATGGTGGTGGCGACGTGATGGATCGCCGTGACCGTGGCGTCGGTCAGGCTGGCGATGGCGCGCACGGTTTCCCGTGCGGCACGCGGGTGGGACATAAAGCCTGTGGCGATATCGGCCAGAGCCGCAGCGCGGGCCTCGGCCAGAATGGCAACTGTACGTGCCCTGATCTCGCGCGGTTCCGAGAGGTGCTGCAGCGCCCCGGCCAGCGTGGGCAGAAAGACCTCGGGCGCAAACAGTGAATGCGCCCCGGGCAGAGCCGGGGCGCTTTGCGGCAAATTCTCGCTATCCTTGGCGTTCAAGATCAGAACCCGAAGCCGCCAAAGCTGCGCGGAGCGGGATCCAGCACGACGACCTGCCCGCCGCGGACGGTGGCGACTGCCAATGCACGCTCGTTGGTGCCATCGCGCCGCAGGCGGAATGCGCCCGAAACCCCGGCAAAACCTGCGTTTTGCGTCAGGCCCGAGGTGGTCAGCGCATTGCGCTTGCCTGCCCGTACCAGCGCGGCGATGGCCGAAACGCCGTCATAGGCCAGCGAGCCCAGCTCATGCGGGGTTTCACCATAGGCGGCACGGTAACGCTGGTCGAACTGCGCCTTCATCGTCGTATCGGGGATGGCGAACCAGCCGCCCTGCACGCCGCGCAGCTGCAGCCGGGCCGAAGGCTGATCCCAGCGCGTCAGCCCCATCATCTGCACGCTGGCCGAGGTCACGCCGGCATCGGCAAGCTTATCGGTCAGATAGGGCAGGACTGCGCCCTGGTTTGCGGTCAGAAAGACCGCATCGACATTGCCCGACAGCGCCGCCTGGGCCACGTTCGGCACGATGCCGTCAATACCCTGCTTTGACAGCGGGTGGACGGCGGTTCCGACCAGCGTCGCGCGGTTTCGTTGGATCGCGCGCTCGATGGCGCGGGCGCCGACCTGACCAGCGGCGTCATCCTCGGCCACCATCAGGATGCGGCGCTTGCCATTGCGAACGCCGTATTTGACCAAGCGGTCGGCGACGTTGTCGAAGGTATTGCCCAGCACAAAGACGTTGCCGCCGGCAATGTCGGTGTTGTTGGAAAAAGACAGCACGTTGATGCCCTGTGGAGCCATGGCATTGCCAACCGCATTGGCGCTGTCGGCGAACAACGGGCCAAGGATGATCTTGGCCCCTTCGGCCACGGCCTTATTGGCTTGTGCAACTGCGGTTCCGGGTTCGGATCCTGCATTATAGATGCGCAGGTCGATGGTGGCCCCGCGCGCATCGGCCGCAGCCATTTTCGCCGAATTCGTCAGCGAGCGGGCAAGCCAGTCCAGATCTGCGCTGCCCGTACCGCCGGGCACCAGCAGCGCAACCGGGACGGGTTGCGACGGATCAATGGCTTGTCCGGTCTGAGGGCCCGAGGCCCCCATCTCGACCGGTTCGCAAGCGGCTAGGACCAGGGCGGAAAGGACGGCTCCGATGCGCACGAGCGGACGGCGCAGGCCGAAGGCGCCGCGGATCGTTTTCAGGACGGTCATGGCGTGATTCCCTGTTGGATCGAGGCTGGGGGTTTGCTGCGGGCAGGTTATTGCCATATTCCGGGCATGGCAACTTGCCCCGGCAATGAGAAAGGAAGCGGCGATGGAATACAGCGCCAATGCAGCAGGAACGGGCGCGAGGTCGCTGTCCCTGACCGTCTCGTCGGCAAGCCCCGGGCCCGGGCTTTATCTTGTCGCCACCCCCATCGGGGCGGCGCGGGACATCACGCTAAGGGCGCTCGATGTGCTGAATGCGGCAGATGTTCTTGCCGCAGAAGATACGCGTAACCTACGACATTTGCTGGATATTCACGGCATTCCTTTGCGCGGGCGCCGGCTTGTCGCCTATCACGATCACAACGCTGATCGTCAGCGCCCAGCTATTCTTGCCGCCTTGGGAGAGGGAAAGTCGGTCGCCTATGCCTCGGATGCGGGCACGCCGCTGGTGGCTGATCCCGGCTACCGCCTTGCGCGGGATGCCGCCGATGCGGGCTTTGTGGTCCGCGCGCTGCCCGGACCTTCGGCCGCGCTCGCGGCGCTTTCGGTGTCGGGGCTGCCAAGCGACAGGTTTCTCTTTGTCGGGTTCCCTCCGGCGGCGGCAGGAGCGCGGCGCAAATGGATCGAAAGCTGGCAAGGGGTCGATGCCACCGTGATCGTCTTTGAAAGCCCCAGACGCGTTAAGCAATTGTTGGAAAACTTGTGCGAGAGTGAGGCGAATCGTCCTACGGTGATTTGCAGAGAGCTGACAAAGAAGTTCGAAGAGGTGATGCACGGCACTGCGGCGGAACTGCTTGCGCGAATCCCTGATGAGGGGCTGCGCGGTGAGGTCGTCGTGCTGTTCGGGCGGCCAGAGCCGGTCGCAGCTGATGAACCGAGCCTGCGTTCCGCCTTGGGTGCTCTTCTGGATAAACTGCCAGTCAAGCAGGCCGCTGCAGAGGTGGCAACCCGATTTGGTCTGCCCCGGCGCGAGGTTTATGCGCTGGCCGTGGAAATGAGAAAGGAAGGCGAAAGTGGGAATGAGGAAGAAGGTTAAAACGGAGGCCCCCGCGGTGATGAGCTGGAATGCCCATCGCGGTGCTGTTTCCTGCTCCGCTGGCCGGCTTGCAGAAGAGGCGGTGGCTCGGGAATACTCTCAGAGCGGCTATCAGGTCATGTCTGAACGCTGGCGCGGGCGTAGCGGCGAAATCGACCTGATCCTGAGCAAGGGTGACGAATACATCTTTGTCGAGGTCAAGAAGTCGCGCAGCCATGATTGGGCGGCGCTCAGGCTTGGTGCCAGACAGATCGCGCGCATCTGTAATGCTGCGCTGGAATATTGCGGCCGCCTTCCTGCCGGGCTGTTGACCGCCATGAGGTTTGATGCCGCGCTTGTCGATCAGTTCGGGCGTGTCGAGATAATCGAGAACGCCTTTGGTGCCAACTGATCTGCATTGACTTGCAAAGCTCTGCTTTGCGCGCGACAACCCTGCACGTAACAGGCGGGAGTTGATAAGATGAGTCTCTATGTGGCTCTGCAGATGGACCCGATCGAGGATGTCTCGATTAATGGCGACAGCACCTTCCGGCTCGGGCTTGAAGCTGAAGTCCGTGGTCACCGGTTGTTTCAATATACCGCTGATCGGCTGAGCTATAGCGAAGGCCGGATCATGGCCCGCGGCCGTCACATCACGCTGCGGCGTGAGCTAGGGAACCATGTTACTTTCGGCGACTGGGTCGATGTCGATCTAGCGGAATTCGATGTGGTCTGGCTGCGTCAGGACCCGCCTTTCGATATGGGTTATATCACCACAACCCATCTTCTCGAACGTGTGCATCCAGATACCTATGTAGTCAACGATCCGTTCTGGGTACGCAACTGCCCTGAAAAGCTGCTCGTTCTTGATTTCCCTGACCTGACACCCCCCACTCTAATTACCCGCGATCTTGAGCAGATCCGCGCCTTCCGCGAGCGGCATGGGGATTTCATCCTGAAGCCACTCTATGGCAACGGCGGGGTCGGCATCTTTCATATGCGCCCGGATGACCCGAACCTTTCTTCTCTGGTCGAGACCTTCCTTGCCAACAGCCGCGAGCCGATCATTGCGCAGAAATATCTGCCCGCCGTGGTCAAGGGGGACAAGCGTATCATTCTAGTCGACGGAGAGCCGGTCGGAGCCATCAATCGCGTTCCGGCAGCGGGTGAGGCGCGGTCAAACATGCATGTGGGCGGTCGTCCTGAAAAGATCGGACTAACGGAACGTGAGCATGAAATTTGTACCCGGATTGGTCGGGTTCTGCGCGAGAAGGGACTGATTTTCACTGGCATCGACGTTATTGACGGCTGGCTGACCGAAATCAACGTGACCTCTCCTACCGGCATTCAAGAGCTGGAGCGCTTTGATGGGATCAATGCGGCAGCGTTGATTTGGGAAGCCATCGAGCGGAGATTGGGTGAGAAAGGGCCAGAGTGACTGCGGGCTGTTTGCGTCCCGTCGGCATTTTTAAGATATGCGGACGCGAGAAGTTCTGCTGATCCAGCATTAGCGTTTCAGGTTCACTCTGCATGAGGGATGAGCTTGAAACGTAACATGATGTCCCATGAGCACCTTGAACCTGCCCCGGTTCTGTTCCGGTGAGGTGCTCATGTTAAGCGGCCCTCTGCTCGCAGGCCGCGGGTGATTTCCAGCCGAGGGCTGAGTGTTTGCGCCGCGGGTTGTAGAAGCCATTGATGTATCCGAAGAGGGCGATTTCGACGTCGCGCCGGGTGCGCCTCCAGACCAATTCTGCCTTCAGGGACTTGAAGAAGCTCTCGACGGCCGGGTTATCATAACAGTTGCCCTTGTCACTCATTGATACCTTGACCCGTTTTTGCGCAAAAGTTTCTGGTAGTCATGGGCGCAGTATTGCGCGCCGCGATCCGTGTGGCGAATACATCCCGGTGGCGGGCGGCGTAGGGTACCCTCCCGATCAGGCCTGCTTCAAACCGCCAATGCCCGAAGCGGTGGCGGGGTAGCTGAGGCGGAAAAGCACCTGGAAAATGCAGGGGACCTGTTCAGGTTAATCAAACCACCTCTCCCCTTACTTCTTGTTTTCTGCAAAAACAGCGCCGGCTTTTAATCTGCGCGGCCGAAAGGCAGGCGATATGAAAGCGCTTCGGCCAAATGCGGTTGGCGGATTTCAGCAGATTGATCCAGATCGGCAATGGTCCGGGCACTGCGCAGGATGCGGTGATAGCCGCGCGGAGTGAGGCCCAGCCGGTTGGCTGCAAGGGTCAGTAAGGACTGGCAATCCTTGTCCAGCGGCGCGATTTCTTCTAGCAGGCGACCTGATGCGTCTGCGTTCACCCGCGCTTTGGGATGGCCAGCAAAGCGTTTGGTCTGCATGGCTCGCGCGGCGGTGACCCGTTCCGCCACTGTGGCAGAGCTCTCGCCTGTTGCCGGCAGGGACAGGTCCTCGATCGAGACCTGAGGCATTTCGATGCGCAGATCGAAACGATCCATCATCGGGCCCGAGACCCGCCCCATGTAATCTGCTCCGCAGCGTGGCGCCTTTGAACAAGCCCGAGCGGCATCGGCAATGTCTCCGCAGCGGCAGGGATTCGCCGCGGCAACCAAAAGAAAACGCGCCGGGTAGCGGATATGGGCGTTGGCACGAGAGACATGGATCTCTCCGGTTTCGAGTGGTTCGCGCAGGGCGTCGATGACCCGGCGTTCAAACTCGGGCAGTTCGTCGAGAAACAGCACGCCATTATGCGCAAGGCTGACCTGCCCGGGCCGGGCATTGCGTCCGCCACCGACCATCGCCGCCATAGAGGCGGTGTGATGTGGCTGACAGAAGGGCGCAGCACGTGAGATTTTACCGTCTGACAATAAGCCGGCCACTGATTGGATGACCGAGGTTTCCAGTGCCTCTTGCGGTGTCAGGGGCGGCAGGATGCTGGGTAACCGGGTGGCGAGCATGGATTTGCTGGCCCCGGGCGGTCCCACCATTAACAGATGATGACGCCCGGCAGCAGCGATTTCCAGGGCGCGTCGCGCACGCTCCTGTCCTTTGACCTCGGCCAGGTCAAGGTCATGAACGGTTTCGGCAAGCGTCCCTGCGGCGGTGCGGCCAAGTGGGGCACGGTCGCTTAGATGATCGACCGCCTCACGCAAGTTGCGCGGGGCAAAGACAGGTACAGCATCGACCCAGGCAGCTTCGGCGCCGCAAGGGTGGGGGACGAGCAAGGCGCGGTTGTCCTCGGCCGCTGCTACGGCGGCGGGCAGGGCGCCCGCGATGGGCGCAAGGCGGCCGTCCAGCGCGAGCTCGCCAAGGGTGACGACGCGCTCTAACGCGTCGGCGGGCACGATCTCCAGCGCCGCCAGCACGGCAAGAGCGATGGGCAGGTCAAAATGCGAACCCTCTTTCGGCAGGTCGGCGGGTGAGAGGTTCACTGTCACCCGACGCGAGGGCATGGCGATTGATAGCGCGCCAAAGGCGGCCTTGACCCGCTCGCGGGCCTCGCTGACTGATTTGTCGGGCAGGCCGACGATGCCGAAGCCCGGAAGTCCGGGCGAGACCGAGCATTGCACCTCGACCAGCCGTGCCTCGATCCCGTCGAAGGCAACGGTATATGCAATCGCCGCCATCAGCGCCCCCAGCGTCACATCCGGGACGGTCTAATCCGGCAGGTCTTAATGTTAAGTTAACGTCGTCGCTTGCTTGTCGTGCGCGCCTGATCCGCCTATGTGCAAAGCAACCATCAAGGTACAGGAGGCGACCATGCAGGGCAGCCGCATATTGCTGATCGTCGGCGGGGGAATCGCCGCCTTCAAGATTCCCCAGTTGATCCGCATGATCCGGCGAGAGGGCGGTTCGGTCGTCCCGGTGCTGACAAAGGCAGGCGCTGAATTCGTCACTCCGCTGACGCTTTCGGCGCTGGCCGAAGCCCCTTGCCATACCGAGCTGTTCGACCTGACGCGCGAATCCGAAATGGGCCATATTCAGCTGTCGCGGGCTGCCGATCTGGTCGTGGTCGCCCCCGCGACTGCCAATCTTTTGGCGCGGATGGCGGCGGGCATGGCCGATGATCTGGCCTCGACGCTGCTTCTGGCGACCGACAAGCCGGTGCTGGCTGCCCCGGCAATGAATGTGCGCATGTGGCAGCACCCGGCCACCCAGCGCAATCTTGAGACGCTAGAGAATGACGGCATCCGTTTTGTCGGCCCGGAAGACGGCGATATGGCCTGCGGTGAATTTGGCCCCGGACGCATGGCCGAGCCCGAGGCGATCCTTGAGGCGATCCGGGCTGCGCTTGGTCGGCAAAAGCCCCTGCGCCTGCCACCCGAAGCCGCAATCTCGCTGCCGTCACAAAGGCTGAGCGGGCAGCATGTGATCGTGACCTCGGGTCCGACCCATGAGCCGATCGACCCTGTGCGCTATATCGCCAACCGCTCAAGCGGTGCGCAGGGTACCGCGATTGCTGCCGCCTTGCGCGATTTGGGTGCGCGGGTCAGCTTTATCACGGGTCCCGCCGAGGCCGCGCCGCCCGAGGGGGTTGAGGTCATCACCGTCCAGACCGCGCGCGAGATGCGGGCCGCTGTTGAGGCGGCTCTTCCCGCTGATGCGGCGGTCATGGCCGCCGCCGTGGCGGACTGGCATGTTGCCAATGCCGGGGCGGGTAAGATCAAAAAGGACGGATCTGGACGGCCTCCGGCACTGGAGTTCAGTGAAAACCCCGACATTCTGGCGTGGATCAGTCAGTTGCAGCAGGGCAGGCCGCGGCTTGTCGTGGGCTTTGCCGCCGAAACCGACGATGTGTTGGAAAACGCGACCCGCAAGCGGCTGCGCAAGGGGTGTGACTGGATCGTTGCCAATGACGTCACCCCGGCGACCGGGATCATGGGCGGGTCCGAGAATGCGATCACCCTGATCTCGGAGGCGGGGGCAGAAAGCTGGCCGCGCCTGTCCAAGGGCGATGTCGGGCGCCGCCTGGCCGAGCGCATGGCCGATGTGCTTGTCGGGGAGGGTCGGTGATGGAGCGGGTCTATCTGGACTGGAATGCGACCGCCCCGCTGCGTCCCGAGACGCGCGAGGCGATGCGGGCGGCGATGGAGATTGTCGGCAACCCCTCATCGGTCCATGCCGAGGGGCGGGCGGCAAAGGCCGCGCTGGAGCAGGCGCGCGAGGATGTCGCGGCGGCACTTGGCGCCGAAGGGGCGGATGTGATCTTTACCTCGGGCGCGACCGAGGCTGCTGCACTGGTGTTGGCGGGACGCGGGCTTGCCTGCTCTGCGGTCGAACATGCCGCGGTTCTGGCCTGGTGCGAGGCGGTGCTTGATACCGACGCAGCGGGGTTGGTGACGGTGTCCGATCCTTCCCGTGCGGCACTGCAGATGGCCAATTCCGAAACCGGCGTTCTGCAGGATCTGCCGGCCGGGCTGGCGGTCAGCGACCTGACGCAGGCCTTTGGCAAGGTGCCTTTCGCCTTTAACTGGCTGGGCATTCAGGCGGGCTTTGTATCGGCCCACAAGCTTGGCGGACCACGTGGAACAGGCGCGCTGGTCGTCCGCCGCGGCACCGAGATCGAGGCGCGCATCAAGGGCGGCGGACAAGAGCAGGGCCGCCGCGCCGGAACCGAGAACCTGATCGGCATCATGGGCTTTGCGGCGGCGGCAAAAGCAGCCCAGAATGATCTGGATCAAGGAATCGGAGAAAAAGTGTCGCATTTACGCGATTCCCTGATGGCTGCTCTGGAATCCCGGGCGGAAATGGTTACATTCCCGGGGCGCGAGGCCCGTCGCCTGCCGAATACATTGTCGATTCTGACGCCGGGATGGCGCGGAGAGACGCAGGTGATGCAGATGGACCTGGCCGGATTTGCCGTTTCGGCAGGCTCGGCCTGTTCTTCCGGCAAGGTCCGGCCAAGCTCGGTCCTGACCGCCATGGGAATCGCGCCGGAATTGGCGGGTGATGCGATCCGCGTCTCGATCGGTCCGACGACGGAAGCTCGGGACGTGATGCGTTTCGCAGAGGCCTGGCTTGCGGCCTATGACCGCTGGCGGCAAAGGGATGATCGGCGGGCGACCGCGGGAAGGGTTTGAAATGACTGAACAGATCGGCGATGCAATCGAGATCCGCGAGGGCGTAGACCGCGAGACCGTCGAGACCGTGCAGAACATGGGGTCCTATAAATACGGCTGGGACACCGAGATCGAGATGGAATATGCCCCCAAGGGCATCAATGAGGACATCGTCCGGCTGATCTCGAAAAAGAACGAAGAGCCCGAATGGATGACGGAATGGCGCCTGCAGGCTTTCCGCCGCTGGCAGACCATGACCGAACCCAAATGGGCGATGCTGAACTATCCTGAGATCGACTATCAGGATCAGTATTACTACGCCCGCCCGAAAAGCATGGAGGTCAAGCCCAGGTCGCTGGACGAGGTCGATCCGAAGCTGCTTGCCACCTATGAAAAGCTGGGCATCCCGCTGAAAGAGCAGATGATCCTTGCCGGGATCGAAGGTGCCGAAGGCGCCCCGGCCGAGGCGCGCCAGGTTGCGGTCGATGCGGTCTTTGACAGCGTCAGCGTGGGCACCACCTTCAAGGACGAACTGGCAAAGGCCGGCGTGATCTTTTGCTCGATCTCCGAGGCGATCCGCGAACATCCCGAACTGGTGCGCAAATATCTTGGCTCGGTCGTGCCCCAGTCGGACAACTTTTTTGCGACGCTGAACTCGGCGGTCTTTTCGGACGGCAGCTTTGTCTATGTTCCGCCGGGCGTGTGCTGCCCGATGGAACTGTCGACCTATTTCCGCATCAATGCCGAGAACACCGGCCAGTTTGAGCGTACGCTGATCATCGCCGACAAGGGCTCTTACGTCAGCTATCTGGAAGGCTGCACTGCGCCCAAGCGCGACGTTGCCCAGCTGCACGCCGCCGTGGTCGAAATTGTCGTGCTGGAGGATGCCGAGGTCAAATACTCGACTGTCCAGAACTGGTTCCCGGGCGACGAGGAAGGCAAGGGCGGCATCTATAACTTTGTCACCAAGCGTGCCGACTGCCGCGAGGCGCGGGCCAAAGTGATGTGGACGCAGGTAGAGACCGGCTCGGCCATCACCTGGAAATATCCGTCGTGCATCCTGCGCGGCGAGGAAAGCCAGGGTGAGTTCTACTCGATCGCAATTGCTAACAACCATCAGCAGGCTGACACCGGCACCAAGATGATCCATCTTGGCAAGAACACCCGCTCACGCATTGTTTCCAAAGGGATTTCTGCCGGGCATGCGCAGAACACCTACCGCGGCCTTGTGTCGATGCATCCCCGTGCAACGAACAGCCGCAACTATACGCAATGCGACAGCTTGCTGATTGGCGACAAATGCGGTGCCCATACCGTGCCCTATATCGAGGTCAAGAACACCTCGTCGCGCGTCGAACATGAGGCGACAACCTCCAAGGTTGATGATGACCAGCTCTTCTATTGCCGTCAGCGCGGCATGGACGAAGAAGAGGCGGTGGCGCTGGTGGTGAACGGCTTCTGCCGCGAGGTGCTGCAGGCCCTGCCGATGGAGTTCGCCATGGAGGCGCAGTCGCTGGTCGCCATCTCGCTGGAGGGGTCGGTCGGATGATCGTCACTACCACTCCCACCATCGAGGGCCGTCGTATCAGTGCCTATCATGGCGTGGTGACGGGCGAGACCATCATCGGTGCCAATATCTTCCGTGACCTTTTTGCCGGGATTCGCGATATCGTGGGCGGCCGTTCAGGCGCCTACGAAACCGCGCTGGCCTCGGCCCGCGAAACCGCTTTGTCCGAGATGCAGGACCGCGCCCGCGAACTGGGCGGCAATGCCGTGGTCGGCGTCGATCTGGACTATGAAGTGATCAACAACATGCTGATGGTGTCCGCCTCGGGCACCGCCGTGACTGTCGAATAGGAACCGAACTATGCTGGAAATCAAGAATCTGCACGTCAAGCTTGAGGATGAGGACAAGCAGATCCTCAAAGGCGTCGATCTGACTGTCCCGGCTGGTGAGGTCCATGCGATCATGGGTCCGAACGGTTCGGGTAAATCGACGCTGTCCTACGTTCTGTCGGGCCGTGACGGCTATGAGGTGACTGACGGCGCGGCCAGGCTGGGCGGTCAGGACCTGCTGGAAATGGAACCTGAACAGCGCGCCAGCGCAGGCCTGTTCCTGGCTTTCCAATACCCGGTCGAAATCCCCGGCGTTGGCAACCTGACCTTCCTGCGCACCGCTGCCAATGCGCAGCGCAAAGCCCGGGGTGAGCCCGAGCTTAGCGCGGCGGATTTTCTCAAGCTGATCCGTGAAAAGGCCAAGACGCTGAAAATCGACAGCGAGATGCTGAAGCGTTCGGTCAACGTCGGCTTCTCTGGCGGCGAAAAGAAGCGCAATGAGATCCTGCAAATGGCGGTGCTTGAGCCGCGCATGTGCATTCTGGATGAAACCGACTCGGGCCTTGACGTCGATGCGATGCGGCTGGTCGCCGATGGCGTCAACGCGCTGCGTTCGCCCGACCGTGCCTTCCTTGTCATCACCCATTACCAGCGGTTGCTTGACCATATCCGCCCTGATGTCGTCCACATCATGGCCAATGGCCGTATTGTGCGCACCGGCGGTCCTGAACTGGCGCTGGAGGTCGAACAAAACGGTTACGGAGATCTTCTGGCGGAGGTCGGATAATGGCGGACACGGCTGTTCTTGCAGCGCAGGCCGCGGCCAGTGCCGACAAGGCTCGTCCAGGTGATGCCGCGCTGGCTGCGCGTCTTGACGTGCTGACCTTGCCTGAGGGCGGGTTTACCCGCGCTGCGCGCGAGGATGCGGCGCAGCGGCTTCAGGCCATGGGCCTGCCTGGCCCGCGCGACGAATACTGGCGCTATACCGATCCCGCGCTGTTTAATGCCGCCCGGCCCGAAGCGGCCGAAATTGCTGGCGATTCCTCGACGCTGTTCACAGAAATCGAGCGGCTGAACCTCGTCTTTGTTGACGGGCGCTTTGACGCCGCGGCTTCGGACAAGCTGGAGGGCGAAGGGGTCGAGATTGAGAACCTCGCTTCGGCCGAGGGTCGTGCTGACCACTGGGCGGCGGGCCTTTATGGCAAGCTTGAGGCGGCTGGTCAGCAGCCGGTCAAACGTCCCTTTGCGGTGTTGAACACACTGACCGCCTCGGATGGTGTGCTGATCCGGGTTACTGGCCGGATCGGGCGTCCGGTTCACATTACCTATCACCGCTCGGCTGTGGATGCGGATGTCTCCCTGCACCATGTTGTCAAGCTTGAGGAGGGGGCAGAACTGACCCTGCTTGAGACCGGGGCCATCGGCGCACGCTCGAACGTGGTGCTGGAGGTTGAGGTCGGCAAAGGCGCGCGTTTCCACCATGTCAGCGCCAAGCGGGCCAATGATCCCAAACTGGGGATCGGCCATATCTTTGCCCGGGTTGAGAGCGAGGCGCTGTTCAAGTCCTTTGCCCTGACCGTCAACGGACGGATGATGCGCAATGAGGCGGTGATCGACATCGCCGGCGATGATGCGATAGCCCATATCGCCGCTGCCGTTCTCGGTGATGGCGACACCGGCCGTTTCCACCATGATGACACCGTCTTTATCATCCATGGGGCTGAGCGTTGCGAAAGCCGGCAGGTGTTCAAGAAGGTGCTGAAAAACAGTGCCGAAGGCGTGTTCCAGGGCAAGATTCTTGTCAAGCCGGGCGCACAAAAGACCGACGGCTACCAGATCAGCCAAGGGCTGCTTCTGGACGAAGGCAGCCAGTTCCTCGCCAAGCCCGAGCTTGAGATCTATGCCGATGACGTGAAATGCTCGCATGGCTCGACTACCGGTGCGCTGGACGAGACGGCACTTTTCTACCTGCGTTCGCGCGGGGTGCCGAAAGAGCGTGCGATCGTGCTGCTGATCCTGTCCTTCCTTGCCGATGCTCTGGAAGAGATCGAAGATGAGCGGCTGCGCGACGACATCCTCGGCCGTCTGGAAGACTGGCTGACCCAGCGCGCGGGCAATCAGGGCAAGGCATGAGCCAGGCTGGCATCGTCCCGCGCATCCTGCAAAGCTGGTGGGCGCCGGGCAGGGTGGTTGCTTCCTTGCGCGGCATGCCCGACCGGGTGCTGATCGTCGTGCTGATGACGGCGATGCTGATCTTTCTGATCGCGCAGGCACCGGGCCATGCCCGGGCTGCGCAATTGCAGCCCGATGTCCCCTTGGGTGCGCGTATGGGCGGGGCCTTGCTGGCGGTCATGTTCATCATGCCGCTGGTCGCCTATGGCCTTGCGGCGCTGGTTGCAGCCCTGTCGCGGCTGACGCCATGGCCAGTCGCCCCGCAGGATTCGCGGCTGGCGCTGTTCTGGGCACTGTTGGCGGTTGCTCCCGCCATGTTGCTTGCCGGGCTGACGGCGGGTCTGGTGGGGCCGGGCAGGGCGTTGACCCTGACGCAGTCGCTTGCAGGGCTTGGGTTCCTTTGCATTTGGGGCGCCGGGCTGCGCAGTCTGGCGGGCGGGCGATGAGGTTCAGTGATCTTGGCGATCTGACGGTTCTGACTCTGCGCGACCCCGAAAGTGCCCTTCGGGTACTGCGTAGTCTTGATCTGCCGATGGTGGCGCGCTGGATGGTGCTGTTACTGGCGGTGACGCTTTCGACGCTGCTGGCCGGGCTGTCCCTGATGCTGTTTCCGATCGAGGTGGACAACCCGGTCTCTCGCATGCTTTCCGAGCCGATGACTTTGGCGGGTATCCAGCTTGGCGCCATGGTGCTGTCGGCGCTGTGCGTGGCCCAGATCGGACGGCTTTTCGGTGGGCGTGGCAACTTTGCCGATGCGCTGCTGGTGGTCGGCTGGGTCGAGCTGATGCTTGTCGGCCTGCAAGCGGTGCAGGTGGTGATGATGGCGTTGTTTCCCGCCACGACCACGCTGCTTTCGATGCTGGCCTTTGGCCTATTCCTTTATCTTGCCGTGATCATGACCAAGGCGCTGCACGGGTTTACCAGCACCGGCAAGGTGGTGGTGGGGCTGATCGGCAGCATCTTTCTGATTGGCTTTGTGCTGTCGCTCTTTGCGGCTGCATTCGGCATTGTCCCCGAGGTGACACCATGAGCTTCGACGTCGAAAAGGTCCGTGCCGATTTCCCGATCCTGTCGCGGCAGGTGAATGGCCGCCCGCTGGTCTATCTGGACAACGGTGCCTCGGCACAAAAGCCGCGCGTGGTGATCGACGCGGTGACGCGTGCCTATGAGGCCGAATATGCGAATGTTCATCGTGGCCTGCATTTCCTGTCGAACCTCGCGACCGAGAATTATGAGCGTGTCCGCGCCATCATCGCCCGTTTCCTGAACGCCCCGCGTGAAGATGAGGTGATCTTCGCCTCGGGCTCGACCGAGGCGATCAACCTTGTCTCTTACGGCTGGGCCGCGCCGCGCCTGCAGGCCGGGGATGAAATTGTGCTTTCGGTGCTTGAGCACCACGCCAATATCGTGCCCTGGCATTTTTTGCGCGAACGTCAGGGCGTGCAGCTGAAATGGGTTGAGCCCGAGGCCGACGGTTCACTTCCGGCAGAAAAGGTGCTGGCCGCGGTCGGTCCGCGCACCCGGCTGATCGCCGTCACCCATATGTCGAACGTAACGGGTACCGTAGTCGATGTGGGGGCGATTGCACGCAGCACTTCGGTTCCGGTTCTGGTAGATGGCAGCCAGGCGGCCGTTCATATGCCGGTGGACCTTTCGTTGCTTGGCGTTGATTTCTACTGCATCACCGGGCACAAGCTATATGGCCCCTCGGGCTCGGGTGCGATCTGGATCCGGGCCGAGCGTCAGGCCGAGATGCGGCCCTTTATGGGTGGCGGTGACATGATCCGCACGGTGACCCGGGATGCTGTTGACTATGCCGACCCACCTCTGCGCTTCGAGGCGGGAACGCCCGGTATCGTCAATCAGATCGGACTTGGTGCGGCGCTGGAATATCTGATGTCGCTGGGCATGGAGAATGTCGCCGCGCATGAGCGTGACCTGCGTGATTATGCGCGCGAACGGCTGCGCAGTCTGAACTGGCTGTCGGTTCAGGGCGACGCGGCGGACAAGGGCGCCATCTTCTCGATGACGATGCAGGGCGCGCATGCGCATGACATTTCGACCATCCTCGACAAGCGCGGCATTGCGGTTCGCGCGGGGACTCATTGTGCCATGCCGCTGCTGGATTTCTTTGGCGCCAGCGCGACGGCTCGGGCCAGCTTTGCCCTTTACAACACCCGCGCCGAGGTCGATGCGCTGATCGACGGGCTTGTTTTTTGCCGCGAGCTTTTCGCCTGAACCCCATTGCAGAGCCGCGTTTTTGCGGCTAAGCAGCGGGGGCGCTGCACCCGTAGCTCAGCTGGATAGAGTGTCGCCCTCCGAAGGCGAAGGTCACAGGTTCGAATCCTGTCGGGTGCGCCATTTCAGAACTGAGAAAAGGCAGATAGTTTTGCCTTTTTGATCACGGGAGCTGCCTCGCGATCAGGCTGAATACCTCATAAATCATTGGAATAGATCGCAATAGTGTCCGCGCACCCCACAGATATAGCGGCTACAACGTTCACACCTTAGCTAAGCGAAGCCAGAGCAGCGCCAAGGGTGACACCCGGAACAACAATTGCGGCGCCAGCCAACATAGGCTGCCAGACAGGTCGTTCGCGGATACGTGCGGTGTCTCTAATGAGAGCGGCAATCTCGGCGCGTATCAGTTCGTCGGTTTCGTTCATTCTCGCCCCTCAACCTGGCCCATGGCTTGTAAGATCCAAGCCTCTACCGACGGAAGGCACCTGCCTTCACGGAGCAATCCCCTCTTCCTTTTGCAGCGTGATCAGGTGCAGGGCATGCATGCCGCCCGCTGTCCGTTCTGCTGGAAGTCTCCTGTCGAGCCCTTGTGATATCCATCGGGAGCCATGATGCCGTACTATTTGAAACGCGAAGCGCTCGCCCCACTCATTTCCGAGGTAGTAACTCGCACACGCGTTGAACGACTTGCTGATGCGCTACCTAACGGCTTTAGCGCAGGCCTCAGTGGGCTCTGGTTCACCCGTCGCGCTGACGCCCATGACGACTACAAGGGATATTATGTTCCTCGATCGATCAGTTTCGGCCGCATGCAGCCAGATGCTGCAGGCTTTCACCTCTGCCTTCTTGATGACGTTGTGGACGCACGTTTTACGCGATCCGGCGCCCAAAGGTCGCCTTGGCAGGGGAACGATACGCCGACCATAGAGGAGATTGAAGCGTATTGGGCGCCTCTTGTTTCTACGGATATGGTGGCGGAGATGGTGTCGCACTTCGTTGCCGTAGAAGCTTACGCCATCGAGCACGGCCACCTTCAGACGAACGACGAAGATAAACTCCGGATGGTTCATCGATATGACGTGCCTCTGGACGAACTGGCGGCGTTCTGCACCATTCTCGGGCGCGATACCCATGAAACGCGCTCCTACATTGAGGACCATGTAATTTTTGCGGCCTTCAACCCGCATAACTACCTTATGGCGCAGGGCTTGCTTGCTGGCATGTCAGGGCACGATTGCCGCCACTTTTCCTGGCGCTCGATCGTTTTCGATGGGTTCTTCAATGAAAGCCGGTACATCTGCGAGGTCGATTGGAAGGCGGATGCAGAAGATGTCGCCTGGAACGTCAACGCTATACTTGCAGCGGTAACGCCGAAATACAAGCAGACTATCAAACTCAGCAGTGACGGCGAGAATCGTACGGCGGACTACTGGTTACTTTGCGCTGCTAGCCAACTCAAGCAATTGGGCTGGAGCATCGTGCTCATCAGCAATGGCGGAGACTCTTATCTATTCACCCTGTTGGAGTTATCGAAGACGAGAGAGTTCATCGAACTCGGCCAATGTCTTGATCTTGAGATAACAATGCTCTCTCCAAACGACCAGTTGCAGCCAAGCTGGGCACGCCGCCTGTCCGGACTCTTCCGGTCACGATGATCCCGCTGCAGTCTACTGCAATCCGTACATGTATTTGCGGGGTCGCCGACTGCGCTACCCCCTTTGGGGGCTCAATCTTGGCAGGGGTGCGATGGATCAGTTTCCAGTGACGGAGAGTCTGGCAGGTGCATGAGAACGATTAACCCGTAATGGCTTCAAGGCCGATAGGAGCCAGCAGATATGACTCAACACCAGATGCTGTCGTTGGCTGCCGTGCTGTCTGATTGTCCTGCTTTTCTGTGGGGCGATGCGCTTTTCGCTGACAGGTCGCAGGGGCTGACGCTGGCGACGGCCTGTATCGTTCACGATCCGGACGATGTCGACGACGGCGAAGACGACCTGCCGGAAGCCTGGCATCGGCCTTGGTGCGATCTGGGCACATCATGGGCGGTTGCCCGTGAAGCTCGGCAGGGTGCAGGTGTTCGCGGTGGCGCAGTGCTCTGACCTTCGTAGGCATCTATCAGAATTTGCCGAACGCTTTTGGGGGGATCGTCAGGCAGATCTGCCGCATCGCTATGGCAGAGTCTCAATGCTATAGGCTTTTGATTTTCAGTGTTTTTCTGCTGCTATGCGCATCTGCGCGGCAGGGAGACGCGATGGGCCCATTATGGCTTTGGCCCGTATGTAGCTTAGCCATCCATCATCTGTCAAACCGACCATCAGTGTTTGAGACTGTACACCGGATCAGCTAGAGCAGGGGCTGTTCTGGGCGGGTGCAGTGACCAACAAGGACAAAGCGGTATGGGGGTGCGCCCAGGCAAGGCGCACCCGGATCTTATGCAGGCCGCCTCAAACTTCGAGCTTAAGGCTTTTTTCAAAGGCAGTACGGTAGAGACCCGACAGTTCGGCCAAGGGTGCTGCATCGCCACCGAACTGAACCTGCTCCCCCCCAAAGCGACCAACCTGTGCCAGCGGCACGCCGGCGGCATGGGCGGCCTCGGTCAGCTTGGCGGCGTTTTCGGACGAGCAGGCGACGAGATAGCGGGCCTGATCTTCGCCGAAAAGCTGGGCGATTTCGGCGCTGTCAAGCGTGACACCCAGCCCAGCTGCCTCGGCCATTTCGAAGGCGGCGAGGGCCAGGCCACCATCCGACAGGTCGGTTGCGGCCGAAACGAGCTTGCGCTCGGCGCGCAGGAATTCACCATTCCGACGTTCGGCGCTCAGGTCCACATGGGGGGCGTCCCCGGCCTCGATACCAAAGGCCTCGGCGGCAAGCGCCGACTGGCCAAGGTGGCCACGCGTTTCACCGATGACCAGCGCCAGATCACCCTCGGACGGCAGGCCCGCGATCAGATCGTCCAGATCGGCAATCAAGCCGACGCCGCCAATGGTCGGGGTGGGCAGAATACCCTTGCCGTCGGTTTCATTGTAAAGCGAGACGTTGCCCGAAACGATCGGGAAGTCGAGCGCCTTGCATGCCTCGCCGATACCGCGGATTGCGCCGACGAATTGCCCCATGATCTCGGGTTTTTCAGGATTCCCGAAATTCAGGTTGTCCGTTGCGGCCAAGGGCAGGGCGCCACAGGCGGTCAGGTTGCGATAGGCCTCGGCCACGGCCTGTTTGCCGCCTTCATAGGGATTGGCGCGGACATAGCGCGGGGTCACGTCGCTGGTAAAGGCCAGGGCCTTTTGCGTGCCATGGACGCGCACCACGCCGGCGCCAAGGCCGGGGCGGCGGACGGTATCAGCACCGACCTGCGTGTCATATTGTTCCCAGACCCAGCCTTTATGGGCGTGGTTGGGGCTGCCGATCAGCGCCTTGAGCGCAGCGATCGGGGTGATGGCGGGCAGAGAGGGCATCTCGGCCGCGGCCGGGATCTCGACCCAGGGACGGTCATATTCAGGGGCGCTGGAGCTGAGTTTCGACAGCGGCAGATCCGCCTTGACCTCATTTCCGTGCACGATCAGGAAACGATCCTCGGCGATGGTTTCGCCGACGATGGCAAAATCCAGATCCCATTTCTCAAAGATCGCGCGGGCCTCGGCTTCTTTCTCGGGTTTCAGGACCATGAGCATCCGCTCCTGGCTTTCCGAGAGCATCATCTCGTAGGCGGTCATGCCGGTTTCGCGCTGGGGCACGTTGTCGAGCACCAGCTTGATCCCAAGACCGCCTTTGTCGCCCATCTCGACGGCCGAACAGGTCAGCCCCGCCGCGCCCATATCCTGGATCGAGATCACCGAATCCGTCTGCATCAATTCAAGGCAGGCTTCGAGCAGGCATTTTTCGGTGAAGGGGTCGCCGACCTGCACGGTCGGGCGCTTTTCTTCGATGGTGTCGTCAAATTCGGCCGAGGCCATGGTCGCGCCGCCAACGCCATCGCGGCCGGTCTTGGCACCCAGATAGACGACGGGCATGCCGACGCCCGAGGCCGCCGAATAAAAGATCTTGTCGGCGTCAGCCAGGCCCGCGGCAAAGGCGTTGACCAGGCAGTTGCCATCATAGCTGCTGTGGAAGCGTACTTCGCCGCCGACGTTCGGCACGCCGAAAGCGTTGCCATAAGCGCCGATCCCCTCGACTACGCCCTTGACGAGATGGGCGGTCTTGGGGTGCTCGGGGCGGCCAAAGGACAGCGCGTCCATGGCGGCGATGGGGCGGGCACCCATGGTAAAGACGTCGCGCAGGATGCCGCCAACACCGGTCGCGGCACCCTGATGGGGTTCGATATAGCTTGGGTGGTTGTGGCTCTCCATCTTGAAGACCACGGCCTGACCGTCGCCAATATCCACAACACCTGCATTCTCGCCCGGGCCACAGATCACCTGCGGGCCGGTGGTCGGCAGGGTACGCAGCCATTTCTTGGACGACTTGTAGGAACAATGCTCGTTCCACATGGCTGAAAAGATGCCAAGCTCGGTGAAAGTCGGCTCGCGGCCGATGATCTCGAGGATGCGCTGGTACTCATCAGGCTTTAACCCATGTGCGGCGATCAGTTCCTCGGTGATCTGCGGTTCGTTCATCTTGGCGCCCTTTTCCCCGGTTTGCGGCCTTTTAAGCGCCACGGCCCGGTTAGGAAAGAGGCTCGCGCGCGTGGACGGCACCAAGGTCACGAAAGGGCGAAAAAAAAGCCGGGCATAAAGCCCGGCTCAAGTCCAACAGGGAGGTTGAAGGTGATGAGAGTTTCCTCAAATCATCCCCTTCGAGATCGGAAATATGTGCAGTTGGCGAATGGTTCAAGGCTGATTTCCGCATTGCAGCACATGGCCGATATGCAATCTGCGAATGCCTCGTGCAAAACGGCAGAATTCCTGCCGCTTTACCGGTCAATCCACGGATGGATTGGCAATTTCCTCCTCGGTCTGCTGACGGCGCAGGGACTGGATCTCTTCCAGCACGAAGTCACGGAAGGCCGCGACCCGGCGCGAGGTGCGCAGCTCTTCGGGGAAGGCGAGAAACACCGGCACTTCGCCTGATTGAATATCAGGCAGCACGCGGATCAGGTTTGGAAAGTCCACGCTAAGATAGTCAGGCAGCACGCCGATGCCGACATGGCTGAGCACCGCTTGCAGCACGCCGAAATAGTTGTTCACCATCAGCGTCGATTTCATGTTCTGCGCCAGGACCATTTGCGACAGGACTGCCCCCGAACTGACCTGAGGCGTCTGCGGGTTCTGGCAGATCAGCCGGTGCGCGCCCATATCCTCGACCCGTTCGGGGGTGCCGGCCCGTTCAAGGTATTCCGGCGTTGCATAAAGGCGCATGCGGATATTGAGCAGCCGGCGGCGGATCAGGTCCTGCTGGTTCGGCTCTTTCATACGGATGGCGACGTCTGCCTCGCGCATGGGCAGATCGAGAACGCGCTCTTCCAGCATCAGGTCGATCTTGAGATCGGGATAGCGGTCATAAAGCTTGGCCAGACGCGGCACCAGCCACAGCGTGCCAAAGCCCGTGGTGGTCGTCACCTTCAGCTCGCCGAAAACGCCTTCCTCGCTGTCGCGGATCCGGGCAGCGGTGGTGTCGAGCTTGCGCACCATGGACGAGGTCGCCTCGAACAGCAATTCGCCCTGTTCGGTCAGGATCAGACCCCGGGCATGCCGGTGGAACAGGGTCGTGCCCAGAGAATCCTCAAGCGCACGGATCTGACGGCTGACGGCAGATTGGGACAGGTGCAACACATCGCCCGCGTGGGTCAGGCTGCCCGCGTCGGCGACGGCGTGGAATATTCTTAACTTGTCCCAATCCATAACAATGCTTTCTTGCGGCATCAGCCATGCATTTTGTGCAACCCTTATCACAGTAGGTTAGCGGAACAAGTCTGCAAGATGCCGGGAAAACTGTTTCTCGGTCAGTGTTGCTGACTTGTCCTGCCGCGCGAGCGGCCAAGCCAAGGATGAGGGCTGCAAGAGCACATAAAAATTCCATGTGCGCTGGCGATTCAACCCAAGGGGCGGTCACGCCGTTTTGAACAGCAATGCCCGGCCCAAGGCCTTTGGCTGGCGTTCAGGACAATGCGACGAAGCTGGGCTAAAGGCAAAGCCGTGATGCGCGACCTTGCGCCGCAGGTCAAGCATGGCGCACGGCAGGGCAGCACCGGGCCCGTAAGGACTTGCGGTGTATGTGTTTTGCGGCCTTGGTCGGGCATGGCTGCCCCAACGGGTGCAGCCTGACATAAATCATGGCAATCAGAGGCCGTGCGTCCTAAAAAGGCGCGTCGCGTGCAGGAGGCTGATCATGGCAGTAGGCGTATTCGATTCGGGTTTGGGCGGTCTGACAGTGCTGGCCGCAATAGCCGCCCGAATGCCTGACCTGCCGCTGGTCTATCTGGGCGACAACGCCCATGCGCCTTATGGCGTGCGCGATGCCGATGACATTTTCAACCTGACCTGTGCCGGGGTCGAACGGCTGTGGGCCGAAGGTTGCGATCTGGTTATCCTTGCGTGCAACACGGCCTCGGCCGCTGCGCTGAAACGCATGCAAGAGACCTGGCTTCCTTCGGATAAGCGGGTGCTTGGCGTCTTTGTCCCGATGATCGAGGCGCTGACGGAACGGGGCTGGGGTGACAACTCTCCGCCGCGCGAGGTCGCAGTTAAGCATGTGGCGCTGTTTGCCACCCCCGCGACGGTCGCCAGCCGCGCCTTTCAACGCGAGCTTGCGTTCCGTGCCATTGGCGTCGACGTCGAGGCGCAGCCCTGCGGCGGTGTCGTCGATGCGATCGAGATGGGTGATGAAATTCTGGCCGAGGCGCTGGTGACCTCTCATGTCGAGGCGCTGCTGCGCCGGATGCCCCATCCCGAGGCGGCGATCCTTGGCTGCACCCATTATCCTCTTGTTCAGGACGCGTTCCAGAAGGCGCTGGGGCCTAAGGTCAAGGTTTACTCCCAGCCCAACCTGGTTGCCGAAAGCCTTGAGGATTATCTGGGCCGCCACCCGGAAATGGTCGGGAAAGGCACGGTCTCGCGTTTTCTGACCACCGGCGATCCCACGCGGGTTTCGGGCAAGGCAACACAGTTCATGCGCCATTCGATCAGGTTTGAAGGTGCCTGAACTTGGGAAGTTTATACCATGAAATCACTTAAGAAAAAGCGTCGTATCCAGATCATCATCGCTGCTGCGGTGGCCCTTGTTCTGGCGGTGGGGCTGATCGGATATGGGTTTCGTGATGGCATCAACCTTTACCGTTCGCCCAGCCAGATGGCCGAGAATCCGCCATCTCTGGGCGAGATTTTCCGCCTTGGAGGCCTGGTCGAGGACGGCACCCTGATCCGTGGCGCGGGTGAAACGGTCAGCTTTCGCGTCACGGATGGCGGCGCGAGCATTCCCGTGCGCTTTACCGGTGTTCTGCCCGACCTTTTCGCCGAGGGTCAGGGCATGATCGGTACCGGTCGGATGGAGGGTGACACCTTCATCGCCACCGAAATTCTCGCCAAGCATGACGAGAATTATATGCCTCGTGAGGTGATAGATTCGCTTAAGGAACAGGGCGTTTACGAGGATCCGAACTCCTGACGCAACGCGCGCTGTGGTAACCGCCCGTTAACCTGACTTCTCCAGCTTTTGGTCTCTTTCAGACCGGGGGCTGGAATGAAGACTGTAGAACAGATCGCGGCCGAAATCGTCGCCCGCGAAGGTGGATATGTAAACGATCCCGACGATCCGGGTGGGGCGACAAATTTCGGCGTCACACTTGCGACGTTAAGGCGGCTTGGTATCGACAAGACCGGCGACGGGCGGATTGATGCGGCGGATGTCAAGGCACTGACCCGCGCTGACGCGAACGCCATTCTTGTCGAGCATTACTTTCGCAGGCCGCGTCTTGCCGAGCTGCCTCAATCGGTGCAGCCGTCCGTCTTTGACATGTATGTCAATGCCGGGGCCAATGCAGTGAAGATCCTGCAACGGCTGATCTCTCAGATGGGGTTTCTGATCGCGGATGACGGCATCGTCGGGCCTTTGACGATCACTGCGGCACATCAGGCCGATGCCGCTGCGCCCGATCATTTCGCTGACGCTTATGGTATTGCGAGGCGCAATTACTACTACGCGCTGGCTGACACCCGTCCGGCCAGCCGAAAATTCGCCCGTACGCGTTCGGGGGGCAAGGGCGGATGGATCCGGCGTGCCGAAGAATTTATCTCGGCCCGCTATCACCTGACCATGACAGAACATCGCGAGAGGATCGCAAAATGGGGGTAATGGATCGTTTCCTGGGTGCCGGCGCCGCTGTCGCCACCGTAACCAATGCCGCAACCGGCATGGCGGGACTGTTTCGTGAGAACGCGACCCGCCGCATGGAGCTGGACGAAGAGGCCTATGCCCGCGCGATTGCCCAGTACGGGGCCGAGTTCTCGATCCAGCCCTGCAACTGGTTCGACAGCCTGATGAACGGGCTGAACCGTCTGCCGCGACCGCTGATGACGCTGGGGACGGTCGGACTGTTCGTCTATGCCATGGCTGATCCCGAAGGGTTCGGTCTGCGTATGCAGGGGCTGAACCTTGTTCCCGAACCGTTGTGGTGGCTGCTGGGTGCTGTCATCAGCTTTTACTTTGGTGCGCGTGAGGCGCATTATTTCCGTACCCGGCCGATCATTCCGGCAAGTGCAGGTCCGGGACAGATGGGGGTAAAACCTCTTGCGACGGCACAGGCAGATCGGGCCGAGAGTGTAGCCGACAACCCGGCCTTGAGCGATTGGCTTGCTGCTGGCGGGACACGCTAGCGAGGCTGTGACAAGATGGCAGGCGCGGAGGGCTGGTTTGCTGTCCGCGCCGTCGCTATTGTGCGGGCCAGCCACCCGGAGGAAGCCTATGATCGCCGAACTTGGCCATTTCGCCCTGATCCTCGCCCTTGCGGTGGCGATCTTTCAGGTCATCGTGCCGATGGTCGGTGCCGCCCGGGGGTGGAGTGGCTGGATCGAGGCCGCGCGCCCCGCTGCGCTGGCGCAATTCGGCCTGATCGGCATTTCCTTTGCGGCGCTGACCGTGGCCTTTGTCACCTCGGATTTTTCGGTCGCACTGGTCTATGAGAACTCGCATACCGCCAAGCCGATGATCTACAAGATCAGCGGCGTCTGGGGAAACCACGAAGGCTCGATGCTGCTGTGGGTGTTGATCCTGTCGCTTTTTGGGGCGGCGGTCGCGGTCTTTGACGCCAACCTGCCGCCGAAACTGCGGGCGCGGGTGCTGGCAGTGCAGGCGGCAATTGGCATGTCGTTTCTTGCCTTTATTCTATTCACCTCGAACCCGTTCCTGCGCATGGCTAGCCCGCCTTTCAATGGCCGCGACCTGAATCCGTTGCTGCAGGACCCGGGCCTCGCCTTTCATCCGCCGTTTCTTTATCTTGGCTATGTCGGGCTTAGCATGGCCTTCAGCTTTGCGGTCGCCGCGCTGATCGAGGGGCGTGTCGATGCCGCGTGGGCGCGTTGGGTGCGGCCCTGGACGCTGGCCGCCTGGATATTTCTGACCATCGGTATCGGCCTTGGTTCGTGGTGGGCCTATTACGAACTCGGCTGGGGTGGCTTCTGGTTCTGGGACCCGGTCGAAAATGCCAGCTTCATGCCCTGGCTTATTGCGGCTGCGCTGCTGCATTCGGCCATTGTCGTCGAAAAGCGCGAAGTGCTGAAAAGCTGGACCATCCTGCTGGCGATCATGGCCTTTGGCTTTTCGCTGATCGGTACTTTCATTGTGCGTTCTGGCGTCATCACCTCGGTTCACAGCTTTGCCAGCGACCCCGAGCGCGGCGTGTTCATCTTGCTGATCCTCGGGGTATTTCTGGGTGGGGCGCTGACGCTGTTCACCTTCCGTGCCCCGGCGATGCAGGCGCGGGGTGCATTCGCCCCCGTATCACGCGAAGGGGCGTTGGTGCTCAACAACATCCTGCTGGCTGTCTCAGCCTTTGTGGTCTTTGTCGGGACGATGTGGCCTCTGGTTGCCGAAATGCTGTGGGATCGCAAGCTATCGGTTGGCGCGCCGTTCTTTGAGCAGGCCTTTACGCCCTTCATGGTGGCGCTGGCGATCATTCTGCCGCTGGGGGCCATCCTGCCGTGGAAACGCGGCCGGCTTGCCCGTGTGCTATATCCGCTGCGCGGGGCACTGGTACTGACCGGGGCTGTCATGGCGCTGATCTTTGCGGTCTCGACCGGGCGTTCTGCGCTTGCCGTGATCGGAGGCGGGCTGGGGGTATGGCTGGTCGGCGGCGCGGTTGCGGATTTGTGGTTGCGCACCGGAAGTTCGGGTTTTGCGCGCCTGCGGCGGCTGCCGCGCGCTGATTGGGGTAAGGCGGTGGCCCATGCCGGGCTGGGCGTTACCTTTATCGGCATCAGCCTTCTGATGGCCTGGCAGGTCGAGGATATTCGCGTCGCCCACATTGGCGAGACGTTCCGCGTCTCTGCCTATGACATCACCCTTACCGAGGTAGACGAGCGTCCCGGCCCGAACTATCAGGCCACCGTTGCGACGATGAAGGTCACCCGTGATGGCCGTCAGGTCGCGGTGCTTTATCCCGAAAAGCGGATCTATCCGGTTCAGGCAATGCCAACGACCGAGGCGGCGATCCAGAACGGTATGTTCCGCGACCTTTATCTGGTGATCGGCGATACGCAGCCTGACGGAGGCTGGGCGGTCCGCACCTATATCAAACCCTTTGCCAGCTGGATCTGGCTTGGTGTGGCTTTGATGGCGCTTGGCGGTTGCATCAGCCTGTCGGACCGTCGCTATCGCGTTGCAGCCGGTGCGCGTCAGTCCCGTCCCAGCCCTCAGCCGGCCGAGTGAAACATGCGCATCCTGCTTCTTTGCCTGTCGCTTGTATTCGCGTTTCCTGCCTTTGCGGTTCAGCCCGACGAGGTGCTGGCCGATCCCGCGCTTGAGGCACGGGCGCGCGAGATCTCGCGCGTGCTGCGCTGCCCAGTCTGTCAGGGTGAGACGATCGACGAATCAAACGCTCCGATCAGCCGTGACCTACGGCTTTATCTGCGCGAGAGGCTGGTCGCAGGCGACAGTAATGATCAGGCGATTCAGGCGGTCGCAGACCGTTTCGGTGAATACGTTCTCTTTGAACCTCCGGCGCAGGGCGTGAATTGGCTGCTTTATCTTGCCGGACCGGTCATGGCGCTGCTTGCACTTGTGCTGGGCTGGCGCTTCCTGCGGTCGCGGAATGTGGCCGAAGTGGGCCCGACTGAGCTTAGCGACGAGGAAAAGGCCCGGCTTGACAAGATCATGCGCGACTGACGCTGGGTCGGGCTTTCCCCCTGTGCCGCTCTTCGGCAGGATGGCTGAAAGAGGGGAATGAGGATGAGCTTTCAGACAATTGAACTGACGAGTCAGGACGGAATCACACGTCTGGCGCTGAATCGGCCTGACGTTGTGAACGCGCTTAACCGCACCATGCGGGCTGAGATTGTTTCTGCGATGATGAACCTGCCGCAGGGCACACGCTGTGTGGTGCTGACCGGGAACGGGCGCGGTTTCTGTTCGGGTCAGGATCTGACGGATGCGACTGCGGGCTTCAACGTCGAAGAGATCCTGCGCGAGGAATATGAGCCGATGCTGGCCGCGATCGCCGATGCTCCGGTCCCGGTGATTGCAGCGGTAAACGGGATCGCGGCAGGGGCGGGGGCTAATCTGGCGCTGGCCGCCGACGTGGTGATCGCTGCGGAAAGTGCCGGTTTTGTGCAGGCATTCAGTCGCATCGGGCTGATCCCCGACGCGGGCGGGACCTATATCGTGCCACGCTCGGTCGGGGTGCCGCGGGCCATGGGGATGATGCTTTTCGCCGACCGTATCCCGGCTGCCAAGGCGGCAGAGTGGGGCCTGATCTGGGAGGCGGTTTCGGACGCTGAGTTTGATTCGGTGATTGCTGCCCGCGCCAAATCGCTGGCCGAAGGGCCGACAGCGGCCTTTCTGGCCATCCGCCAGGCTCTGCGGGCCTCAAGTGGAAACAATATGGCCAGCCAACTGAAGCTTGAGGCGAAATTGCAGGGAGAAATGGCCCGAACCGCCGATTTCGCAGAGGGTGTTACGGCATTTCTGGAAAAACGCGCCCCCCGCTTTAGGGGGCGGTGAAGCCAAGATAGCCGGGCGGCTTCAGGCGATACGCATAAATCGTGGTGTCGCCGCCCGGTTGTCAAAGAATGGTACGGACTGCGGTGGCCCAAGTGGCCCGGTGCCGGCGCTGGACAGCAGGCTTGCCACCTCGGCCAACACCACCTCGGTGATGAAGGGAAGATCTAGTGCCCGCGCCTCGGTTAACGGCACCCAGTGCAGATGTGAGAGTTCGTCACAGGCGCCGCTGAAATCATGCCGGTTGCCATGCAGCCGCTCGGCGTCAAGCAGCAGGAAACGTGCATCAAAACGGCGCGGACGGCCGGGCGGGGTGATCGCGCGGAACATATAGATCAGCGTTGAGGGATCGGGGGCCAGACCCGCGTCGGCATAATGGCTCCATCCGCTTGGGGCGGGGCCGGGGGGGCCGATCATCAGCCCGGTTTCCTCAGCGAGCTCGCGCAGAGCGGCGGCGGCGAGTGCACGGGGCGACACCTGCACATCTTCACGTGGTTCTGCCGCCAATAGTGCGGCCGTCTGTTGCTGCAACTCCGCAGCAAATTGCACATCTGCGTCGGCCGCGTCGACTGCGCCGCCAGGAAAGACGTACTTTGAGGGCATGAAGGCGGCCGAAGCACCCCTTTGGCCCATCAGGACCGATGGCCCATCCGGCGTATTGCGATCAAGCACAATGACGGTGGCGGCATCGCGGATCGGCTGCTCTCTGGTGGCGCGATTGGGGGTAAGGATCCCGGTTGCGGTAGTCACGGCGCGCCGGCCTCGACTCTGGCTGAGTTCCCGCCAAAGCCATGCATGCGGCGCGCCCATTGAAAGCCGATCATCCCTCCCTTGATCCGCGGCAGCAGCAGCAGAGACAGAACCACCGCGCCAAGGCCAAAGCCGATCAGCATGGCCATGGCCGAGGGCCGATATGCCATGAAGATTGCCAAAAGCAGCGGCGCGCCGAGATGCGAGACCAAAAGGATGGTCAGGTAAGCCGGCCCGTCATCGGCGCGCTGGTGGTGCAGCTCTTCTCCGCAATGCGGGCATGCTGCGCGGACGGTCAGATAGCCTTTGAACAGCCGGCCATGCCCACAGCTTGGGCAGCGGCCCATAGCGCCACGCAGGATCGCGGGCTTGACGGGACGCTCGGGCTGGGCGGCATCGGAATAGGCATTGGGCGAGGCGGCATGAGCCATTGGGCACGTTCCTTTCCTGTTCCCAAACTATGTAGGACAACCGCCCCCGAAAGGAAAGTACGGCGGGAGTCGGATCCGGGCGCGACAATCGGCTGCATGCGGAGTTCATGCCATAGCTATATGCGAGGCCATGACGATGCGGTTTCGCCCCGAGGATTTGGCATTCAAAAGCGCCCGGTCGGCGCTGGCAAGCAGAACGTCGGGTTCAAGCGAAAGCGCGTCACCTCGTCCCTGACCGACCACCACGCCGACGGAAACGGTGACGGTCAGCTCCTTGCCGAGCCCCCCCGGGGGCAGGGTGACGGGGCTGGCCATGACCGCGTGGCGCATCTGCTCAGCCACACGCCGCGCCCCCTGCCCAGAGCAATCGGGTACGACTGCCAGGAACTCTTCTCCGCCTATGCGGGCAAGCAAGGCGTGTTCGGGCAAAGTGGCAGCGAGGCGGGCGGCCGTTTCGGTGAGTACCGCGTCGCCGGCGGGATGGCCGTGGATGTCATTGACCTGTTTGAAACGGTCGAGATCCAGCAGCATCACGGCCAGATCTATCTGAACTTCGCGGGCTTCGGCGGCCAGCTCTGCGAGGCGTGGCAGGGCAAAGCGCCGATTGTGAAGCCCGGTCAGCGGATCGGTCATCGCCCAGCGCATGTTGCGCTGAGTCTCTTGCCGGCGGTGGTCGGCGAGCTGCTTGCGTGCAAGTTGCGTTTGCAGGCGAATCGCCGCTTCGGGCGCGGTCTGTGGGCTGGCAAGGTTCCAGGGCAGTACATCCCCCGCGCCGAGATCCAGCGCGACCGGCATCATTACCGCCTGATCTGGCCGCAGCGCGACGACGAGGCCTGCGTCGCGCGACAGCGGACGCGAGCGCAGTTCGGACAAGAGACGCAGCCCGTCGCCAGGCTGCTGAATATCCGCCGCAATCAGATAAAGATCGGCAGCCCGCCCCGAGGTGGCCTCGGCCAGGGCGCGCTCGCTTTCGCTGATCGAGATGGAGAAATCGACCCGGTTTTGCAGGGCATTGCGCCATCCCATTGCCGTGCTTGGCTGGTCGGCGATAAACACTGCGCGCGAGTGGCTGTCGTCCAGGAATGGCGCAGGTTCCTCGGCCAGGCCGGGAATCGATTCCTCGGCCGCTGCGCATTCATGCCGCATCAATCCGCGAATGCGGGCCAGCAAGGTCAGATCGTCCCCACCGGGGTCAATCAGTCCTGCTGCGCCGGCGCGCAGAGCCTCGACCCGCTCGCCGCCACTTGCCTGAACGAGGATTGGCCGCTTGGCGCCGCCGGGCAGCGACCGCAAAGCCGTGCAAAGTGCGGCGCCTTCCATATCGCGCAGGCTGCCTCCGATCAGGACGATATCCGGATGGATCTGCCGGGCGAGCTGCAGCGCCTCGACCCCCGTAGTGGCGGTCGTGACCTCATAACATGCCGCAGCCAGCCGCACCTTCATGGTGATGCGATTGGTCGGTACGCCGTCGACGACAAGAATATGCCCTGTCATGGTCAATTTCGCTTCTTATCAGCTTTCCCGCCCCGCAATCATGCGCCAGATTGTTTAACAAATCCTTTCCGGGTCGCGTGAAATCGCCCTGATCGTTCAAGAATGTGAGAGCAGCATGACACCGAAAGAGGCGCGAGATATCGCAGATGCAGGCTTTGCCTATATCGCCAGGGATGCAGAACTGGTCCGGGTGCTGTTGATGCAATCGGGCAGCGATGCCGCTGGTTTGCGTGCCATGGCTGCGCGGCCGGAATTCGCGGTTTTTGTGCTGGATTTTCTGCTTGAAAATGATCAGCGCGTGCTGGATTTCGCTGAAAGCGAACATATCGCCCCGCAGCGGGTGCAGATGGCGCGTGTGGTTCTGGGTGGGGGCGACCCCTGGTAGGGGGGTCGCCCAAGTCAGGTCAGGCAACCTCGGCAAAGACCTTATCAAGGGCTTTTTCGAGTTTATCGAACATCTCATCCATCTGCGCCTCGGTCAGGATAAAGGGCGGACAAAGGACGACGGACTGACCAAGCGGCCGGCAAATCAGCCCCAGATCGGTGCAGGTATTGGCGATACGCTCGCTGACCGACAGGTTGCCGTCGAACGGCGTCTTGCTTGCCTTGTCCTTGACAGCCTCCAGCGCCCACATGAAGCCGATGCCGCGATATTCACCGATGTTCGGGCGCTCGGCGATATGTTTCAGCCTTTCCTCGAAACGCGGGGCAAGGCGGCGGACGTTCTCAGCCAGCCCTTCATTCATCACCACGTCGATTGCTTTCAGCGCAATAGCACAGCCGACCGGATGGCCCGAGGCGGTAAAGCCATGGGGGAATTCCTCGATCGCCTCGATTGCGGTTTCCAGCCGTTTGGAAAGCTCCGGGCCAAGGATCACCGCCCCCATGGGGAAAAAGCCCGCTGTAAGATTCTTGGACGAGATGATTGCATCGGGTGTAAAGTCATAGGTCACGCAGCCCCAGGTGTTACCGGTGCGTCCGAAACCGCAGATCACCTCGTCCGAGATGACCGGGATGTCATATTTGCGCAGGATTGGCAGGATCGCCTGGAAATACCCCTTGGCCGGAGGAATCACGCCGCCCGCGCCCATCACCGGTTCGGCAAAGAAACCGGCGATGGTGTCGGCGCCCTCGCGCTGGATCGTTTCCTCCAGCTCGCGGGCGAGGCGGGCGACGAACTGCTCTTCGGTTTCGCCCTCTTCGCCATAGCGCCAGTAATGCGGGCAGGTCAGATGCACAAAGCCCGGCAGCGGCAGGCCAAAGACCGAATTATAGGGCTTGCCGGTCATGCTGGCCGAAACGGCGGTCACGCCGTGATAGGCGTTCCAGCGGGTCAGGATCTTGCGCTTTTGCGGTTTGCCCTCGGCTGCATGCAGGAACCATAGCATCTTGACCATGGTGTCATTCGCCTCGGACCCCGAGTTTGTATAGAACACCCGGCCCGAATCAAAGGGCGACACCTCGACCAGCTTTTCCGACAGCATTACCGTCTGATCGGACATGCGGCCGAAAAAGGCGTGATAACCGGGAAAACGCTCGTATTGGGCCTTGGCGGCGTCGATCAGCCCCTTGTGGTCAAAGCCCGCGACCATGTTCCACAGGCCCGAGTTGGCGTCCAGATAACGCCGGCCATTCACATCGACGATATAGGGTCCCTCGCCATGGGTCACGACGACCGTGCCGCGCTGATGCAGCGAAGGCATGTCGGTGAAACCATAGAGCGAATAGGTCTCGGCCCGGGCTTCCCAGCTTTGCGGTTTGTTCATCTCGTCAGCCTCCATCTGCGCTTTATCTGCAGGCTATCCGGGCGTCAGAGGCGGTTCAATGGGGCGGTGTGGCCCTTTGGGCCAAGTGCCGGGCGCGGGGGTCGCCCTTTGGCAAACTGCCAGCCGGGACGGTTAAACTGCCGCCGGGCGAGGCAGGCCAATCTGGTCAAGCTCAGCCTCGATGGCGCTGAGCGGGTTGGCGCGTGTCTCGGCCACCAGCGCATCGAATTGCGCGCGCAGCGCCGCTTTTTCTGCGCCCCGGCAATCGTTCCACGGCCTGCCTTGCAACCCCATATGCAGGACGTAATAGCCGATGAAATGGGGCCGCTCTCCGGCGTTGATCAGGGTGCGATAGGCCTCATGCGCGCCGAGGCGGCGCAGGGTCGCGGCATCGGGGATCCCGGCCCCGATCAGGGTGCGGGCGGTCGCAGGGCCGATATTCGGGACTGAGGTCAGGTCGCTCATCTCGCCACACTTTCCAAGCCGGGCTTATTCCTGTATCAGCATGCGGACCTCAAGGACAGCACGGCATGAGTGACGAAGCCAGCAAGACCGCTCCGGTGGTGAAGAAACTTTTCATCAAGACCTATGGCTGCCAGATGAACGTCTATGACAGCCAGCGCATGGCCGAGGCCATGGGCGCCGAGGGCTACGTCCTGACCGAGAACCAGGCCGAAGCTGATATGGTTTTGCTGAACACCTGCCATATCCGTGAAAAAGCGGCAGAAAAGCTATATTCCGATCTTGGCCGGCTTAAACCGCTCAAACTGGAAAAGCCTGATCTGAAGATCGGCGTCGCGGGATGCGTCGCGCAGGCCGAGGGCGAAGAGATCCAGCGCCGTATGCCCATCGTTGACCTGGTGGTCGGACCGCAGGCCTATCACCGCTTGCCGGCAATGGCTCGTGCCGGGCGGGGCGTCGATACCGAATTCCCGGCAGAGGACAAATTTGAGCATCTGCCCAAACCTGCTGCCGCAACCCGCCGCGCCCCCGCGGCCTTCCTGACCGTGCAAGAGGGTTGCGACAAGTTCTGCGCCTTCTGCGTGGTGCCCTATACCCGCGGGGCCGAGGTCTCGCGTCCCGTCTCGCGCATTCTGGCCGAAGCGCGCGATCTGGTCTCTCGTGGTGTGCGCGAGATCACGCTGTTGGGGCAAAACGTCAACGGTTGGCATGGCGAGGGGCCCGAGGGCCGCGAATGGGGTTTTGGCCGCCTGATCCGCGCCATTGCCGAGATCGAGGGGCTGGACCGCATCCGCTATACCACCAGCCATCCCAATGACATGGCTGATGACCTGATCGAGGCGCATCGGGATGAGCCAAAGCTGATGCCTTATCTGCATCTGCCGGTGCAATCTGGTTCGAACAGCATTCTGAAGGCGATGAACCGGCGGCATACCGTGGACCAGTACCTGCGTCTGGTCGAGCGTATCCGCAACGCCCGTCCTGACATCATGCTGACCAGCGATTTTATCGTCGGCTTTCCGGGAGAGACTGATCAGGACCATCGTGACACGCTGGCGCTTGTGCGCGAGGTGAATTTCGGCACGGCTTTCAGTTTCAAATATTCCCCACGCCCCGGTACACCGGCCTATGAACGGCCTTGCATTGACGACGCGGTTGCCGATGCGCGATTGCAAGAGTTGCAGACCCTGCTGACAAGCCAGCAGCGTGCGGCTCAGGAAAGCATGGTCGGGCGCGAACTGGGTGTCCTGTTCGAAAAACCGGGCCGCAATCCGGGACAGATGGTCGGCAAGTCCGACTATCTTCATGCGGTCTTTGTCGAGGCGCCTGAGGCCAGGGTTGGCGATCTGGTCCGGGTGCGCATCACCTACAGCGCCCCGAACTCGTTGGCTGGCGAACTGGCTGCCTGAAGCAGTCTGTAGGCTCGCAAACACAAAGCCCGCCTGTGAATGGCGGGCTTTTTAGTTTCAGGGCCGAGCAACCGTGCAGGCCCTCTCTGCGCTTTGTGGGGGGGCGATCTGGATAGGTTCTTGGCCCTGCAGATCGAATGTTACTGGCGCTATCGGCCAGCAGTTTCGGCGCTGCCGTACCCTGCCGAGGGGTGCTTGCGGTCCCGTCTTGCTAACAAAGAGAAACGCTTCTTTGTCATTCGTTACGGGCTTGAGGTTCGGAAACGTGCAACACCTAAAGGCAACCGCTGTGACGGTAAGCTACTGAAATTTCAGAGGAAGTTTTTGGCTGGGGCGGTAGGATTCGAACCTACGGTACACGGTACCAAAAACCGTTGCCTTACCACTTGGCCACGCCCCAACTGTGTGGGGGTATCTAGCCAAGCTGTCCGAGGGGTGCAAGAGGCAAAAAGGAAAAATCTTGTGGATAGCTGACAGACATTCTATGCGCCGCGCATGGAACAGGTCGACACCGTCATTCTGGGCGCCGGCGCCGCAGGTCTTTTCTGTGCCGGTACGATTCTTGAGCTGCTGAGTGAGCGGGCGGGCCGGGTCCTGATCCTAGATCATGCCCGTGCACCGGGGGAAAAGATTCGCATCTCGGGCGGCGGGCGATGCAATTTTACCAACCTTGCTACAGCGCCGGATCGCTTTGTCTCGGCCAACCCGCGCTTTGCCGCCTCTGCGCTGGCGGGTTTCAGGCCTGCCGACTTTGTCGCGCTGGTTGACCGGGCGGGAATTGCCTGGCACGAAAAGACCCTCGGGCAGCTGTTTTGCGACGGCAGCGCCCGGCAGATCATCGATCTGCTGCTTCATCGTATGCGCGGGGCTGAGCTACGGCTTGGGATCACGGCAGAGGGGGTCGAACCGGAACCGGAGGGCGGCTTCAGGATAGCGACCTCGCAAGGTGTGATTACTGCACAGCAGGTGGTTGTGGCGACGGGAGGGAAATCCATCCCGAAGATGGGCGCGACCGGCATTGGCTATGACATCGCCACGCGCTTTGGGCTGTCGCTGATCGAGCCGAGGGCAGGGCTGGTGCCTCTGACCTTTGCTCAGCAGGATCTGGATCTCTGCCGCCCTCTGGCCGGGCTGTCGGTGTCGGCCGAGGTCAGCCATGGGGCAGGCCGCAGTCGCAGCCGGTTCCGCGATGGGCTGCTTTTCACCCATCGTGGCCTGTCGGGGCCGGCGATTCTGCAGATCTCGAATTTTTGGCGGGCGGGAGAGCAGATCATAGTCGATCTGGCTCCAGACACCGATCTGGCTGCTGAGCTGCGCGCGCTTCGTGGTGAGAGCGGGCGCGTCGCTGTAGCAACTGCGCTGGCGCGCTGGTTACCGGCCCGGCTGGCTGATGCAATTGCCGCTGAGACCGGATCAGATGGTGCGCGCCTTGCTGATCAAAACAATGCTGTGCTTGACCGGCTGGCAGCGCGGGTCAATCGCTGGACGCTGCGCCCGGTCGGTTCAGAGGGCTGGCGCACCGCCGAGGTTACCGTCGGCGGTGTCGATACCCGGGCGCTTGATTCCCGGACCATGCAGGTGAAATCAATCCCGGGCCTCTATTTCATTGGAGAGGTAGTGGATGTAACCGGCTGGCTTGGTGGCTATAATTTCCAATGGGCATGGGCCTCGGCTCATGCTGCAGGCAAGGCGATTGCGGCGGCCAAAGTAGTGGCCGCCAGCTGATTACTCCATCACCGGATCGGACTTTGCCAGCGCGTCAAAGCGTATCAGAGATTCGATCAACGCCGGCATCCGCTCAAGCCGGATCATATTCGGTCCGTCAGAGGGCGCGTTGTCCGGGTCCTGATGCGTTTCGATAAAGACGCCGGCAACGCCGATGGCCACTGCGGCACGGGCCATAACGGGGGCAAACTCGCGCTGTCCGCCCGACGCTCCGCCTTGGCCGCCGGGCTGCTGCACCGAATGGGTAGCGTCCATGATCACCGGCCAGCCGGTGCGCGCCATGATCGGCAGACTGCGCATATCGGCGACCAGAGTGTTGTAACCAAAGCTGACGCCGCGTTCGGTCAACAGGATTCGCTCATTGCCGGTAGAGGCGACCTTTTCGGCGACATTGGGCATGTCCCAAGGGGCAAGAAACTGGCCTTTCTTGATATTTACCACTGCCCCCGTCTCTCCCGCTGCCAGCAGCAGATCGGTCTGTCGCGACAGGAATGCCGGAATCTGGATCACATCGACCACGGTCCCGGCTGTTTGCGCCTGCTCGATATCATGAACATCGGTCAGGACCGGACAGCCGATGCGGCTGCGCACCTCTTCCAGCATGCGCAGCCCCTCTTGAATGCCAATGCCACGCCGGCCCTTCAGAGAGGTGCGGTTGGCCTTGTCATAGCTGGCCTTGAAGATGAACCCCGCACCAGCCTTGCGGCATGCCTCTGCCATGGTTTCAGCAATCATCAGGGCATGATCCAGAGTTTCAAGCTGGCAGGGGCCAGCAATCAACACCAGCGGCAGATCGTTTCCAAAGGTGACGTTTCCAGCCTGGACATGTTTCATGAAGATACCTGTTCGCGAAGGATCGAGGCCGTCAGCGAAAGCATCAGGTAAATTCCCGAAAAGATCAGGAGCGCCACGATCGTATTTTGAAGTGCTTTAGGATAGGTCGCCTCGTCCGGGGGGACCGGTGCGACCGAAAGGGAAAGATAACGCACCTGCTTGTTCGCTTCGACCCGCGCAGCTTCCATCTGTGCAGCGGCGGTGGCCAGCAGTTCCTGCCGGGTAAGCAGATCAGATTCTGCGATGCGGATTTCACCCGAAATCGCAGCCAAAGAACCGCGGGCGTCATCGCCCTCGGTCAGCTGATCGCGCGTCTCGGCCAACATCTCTTCAAGCCGGCTGATATCGCCCCTGACCCCCGCAACACGGCTTTGGTTGGGTTGCTCGTTGGACAGCAACTGCCCCAGCTCAAGCTTTTTCCCGGAGATCTGGCGTTCAAGTTCAGCAATCCGGTTCATGATCACCGAACCCTCGGCCGCGGGATCAAGTACACCCAGCTTTTGCTGCAATTCCTGAACGCGGCGCTGCGCCTGCTGCACCTTCGCTTCGGCGTCCTCATAGCTTTCGATCGAGCCCTTCATCTGATCAGAGCGTAGACGGGCGGTCATCTGGTCTACCTGACCCTCGGCATATTTTATCAGGGCCATAGAAAATTCCTGGCTGAGGTTCGCATTGGGGGCGATCACCTCCATGTTGATCACGCCCTCGGTGGGGTCGTAGCCGATTCTTACCAGGCTTTTATACAGTTTGTAGGCCTGCTCGTTCGTCGCATCAGGGGGCAGACGCAGGATCGGGTCGATCTCAGGAGCCTGGAAAGCGCGCTTGAAGCCCAGATCCTTGTCCAGCCGCAACATGGCATCGCGTGAGGTCAGATAGCTTTGCACCGAGACTGAATCGGTGTTGTTGCCAAGCATCGAGCCGCCAAACAGCCCCCCTACACCACTGGATCCGGCCTTTTCGGCCTGCTGGATCTGGAACTGCGATATCGTGGAGTACAGCGGCGTTGCGATGGTAAAATAGTAGATCCCCGCGATCAGCGTCGGCAGGCCGACGAAAGCCGCTAGGCGCAGGAACAGCATGATCAGCTTGCGCCGGCGACGGCGGGCGATGTCCTGCTGGATCCGCAGGATCTCGGCGGCGCGGCGATCCTCGGTCATCGCCTCGCGGGAAGGAAGCTGGGGTCCGCCGGGTGGTACCGGAACGATTTCGGTCCCGCGGCGGCGTCCGCCGTTCGGGGCGGGGACCGGCATATTGGAGCCGCCTTTCCTGTCCGGATGGCCCGGGCCTTGCAGCCGCGCGCCCTCTTCGGACAGCAGTTTGCCAACCGAGGCGCGGTGAAAGGGGTCGATGCCGCGTTCGCGCAGACGCACGACGGCCTCGTAGTCCGACTGAACCTCGATCTCGTGCATGGCAGCGATGCGGCGGGCCATGCGCAGCTGGCGGTCGGTCAGGTTTTCTGCCCGCACTCCGGCGATCTGCTCTTCTGTCAAGGCGTCCGGCGGGCGCTCGACGGCTTTGGCCGGTTTCGGCTCCGCACCGGGAAAGCGCATGTCGCCAAACCCATCCTCGTTGGTGCTGAAGAGTTGCTCCGGCGCCTTTCCGGACGCGGGGGGCGGATTGTGCTTGTGAACCTGCACCTGTACCTTGCGAGCCGTTTCGACTGCGCGCGAGGCCGTGCCGGTCGCCAGAACCGATTCTTCGCGGTTGATGCGATAGGCGCGCGCCTTAGGCGGTGTAGTCATAATATTGCCTTGCCTCTTCGAGGGTTTCAAAGTGATAAAGCTTGCCGTCGCGCAGGACGGAAGCTGAACTGCAGAACTTCTCGATGGTTTCCGCCTGGTGCGAGACGACCACGACGGTGGCGGATTTCAGGCGTTCGTATAGCACCGATCCGGCTTTGCGGTTGAACTCCGGGTCTGTTGTTGCGGGCATCCCCTCGTCGATCAGGTAGATATCAAATTCCAGCGCCAACATCAGTGAGAATGTAAAGCGCGCGCGCATACCGGCGCTATAGGTGCCGACCGGCATGTCGAAATATTCGCCGACATCGGTAAGCCAGCGGCAGAAGGCTTCGACATAGTCAGGGTCGAGCCCGTAAATGCGGGCAATAAAGCGGGCGTTTTCGGTCGCTGTCAGGCTTGATGTGATCCCGCCCATGAAGCCCAGCGGAAATGAAACGCGACAATCCGAACGAATCGTGCCCTCATCAGGTTTTTCCAGCCCGCACATCATATTGATGATCGTGGTTTTCCCGGTGCCATTCGGGGCCAGAATCCCCATAGACTTGCCAAGCTCGATCCGGAACGAGGCGCGGTCAAGGATCACCTTGCGCTGGGTTCCAGTCCAGAACGACTTGGAAACGTTATCGAATTCGATCATCTGGCCGGCCTGATCCCTTCGCCTGCCTCAGTGCAGGTTTACAATAGCTACTATATACACTGTCTCTGACCGAGCCTGAACGGCCCGGCTGCCGCGGTCGGCACAATATGTCCGGGTAATTGCGCTGTCCACCATGGCGATCAAGGGTTGAGATATAGTGAACGCTCCCCCCTTTTCTGGCTGCCCCTGGCTCTCTATGTGCCAATCATGTCGAAACTGACCGGTCTTGTCCGCGAAATTTCCGCCTGCCGTCTATGTGCGCCGCGTTTTGCGGCAACGGCGACGCGGCACAGCCCGCGGCCCGTGGTGTGGTTTCAGCCGGGGGCGCGGCTTCTTGTGGTCGGTCAGGCACCAGGGATGCGCGTACATCTGGCCGGGCGGCCCTTTGCAGATCGCTCGGGTGATCGGTTGCGTGACTGGATGGGTGTTTCTGAGGCCGAGTTCTATGACCGCAGCCGCATTGCCATCGTGCCCATGGCGTTTTGCTTTCCCGGCTATGACGCCAGGGGGGCTGACCTGCCGCCGCCGCCGCTATGTGCGCAAACATGGCGCAAGCAGGTGATGACTGAGCTGCGTCCGCGGCTCACTCTGCTTGTCGGAGGTCACGCGCAGTGCTGGCATCTGGGCGCTGCTGCGAGACAGGGGGTAACCCGGACTGTTGCTGCCTGGCGCGATCATGCGCCGCAGATCTTTCCCTTGCCTCATCCGTCCTGGCGCAATACCGGCTGGTTGCGGCGCAATTCCTGGTTTGAGGCCGAGCTGTTGCCCGAGCTGCGCGCCGCCGTTGCCAAGCTGTTGAGAGGTTCTGATGACCCCGCTGGATGAGCTTTGCCAGGTCCCCTTTCACGAGGCCGACGCCCCCGCGCGCGCCCGTATCCTGTCGCGTCTTGCCGACACCGAACTGTTCGCGGCACTGGTGGCCGAGCCGGTGGGGGATAATGTCGAACTGCAGATCTATGATCTGCCCGAGGGCCGCTTTGCACTGGCCTGTGATCAGGAAGAGCGGCTGGCAGGGTTCATTGGCGCCCCGGTTGCCTATGTTGCATTGCCGGGTCGGATACTCGCCGGTGCACTGGCCGAAGAGGGGCGGGGGCTTTTGGTCAATCCCGGCCATCCCTCGCAATTGATGCTTGATGCCGGGGTGCTGGGCTGGCTGGTGCAGGCACTTCAGGCGCGGCCGAGCATAGCAACGACCGAGGCGGCGCGTGCTTTGGGGGCGCCGACACCAGAAGCGGTCGCGCTTTTGGCCGAGCCCTTGGCTCAGCGGCTGGGCGATATGTCGGGGCTGGTCGGGCAGCTCGCCCTGGTTTCGGCCGAATGGGATGGCGATGGACAGCGCCACGCATTGATTTTGCGTGGGGTTGATTCGGCTCATGAAGCTGCTGTGGCCAAGGCGCTGGCCGAACTGCTGGCCTTTCTGCCAGAGCTGCCGGGTGGCGTTGATATCGGGTTTTCTGAAGGTGATTATCCGGCGGGCGCGTTGGTTATTGAGCCGCCGTCACCCCCGCCTGCGCCTGAACCGGCGCGACGCGATCCTGCTGCCCCGCCTCGTTTGCGGTAGGGGGTAAAAGCGAAAACCCGCCCCAAGGGGCGGGTCTTAGCAAGATCACTGCAAGTTGATCTGATGCGAGTCAGGCGCCCCAATGGCGGATCGGGCCGCAGTCCATGTGGACAAAGTTTGAGCGCGAGTATTTGCCAACCCCACCTGCCTGGCAGGCAGAAGCAGCCTTGTACATTTGGGAAACCGAACGCGATTTCAGCCGCAGGTCTGCAGCCTTGCCGACCATATGCAGCGAGTTCCGGGCAACGCCGGACGAACGCGAACGCAGCATCGCATTGGTCTTGGGCGAGCGGTAGCCCGACAACATCATGTAGGGTTCGTTGGTTTGCAGCAGACGGTGCGAGGCTGCAGCGATATCAACTGTGCGCGGGTCGATTCCGATCACCTGACCGGTCCGCCAGTCGCGCATGAAGATATTGATTTCATTGAGAGCGTCCCGGATATACTTGCCATCGACCCAATAGACCGTGTCGAGGCTTTCGCCCGTACGCCCCGAGTACATGCGGATGCGGCGGATGTCGCCAGCGCCACGCAAAAGTCCGAAGGCATTGGCCATAACCGGCGCTGCTGCCACCGTCGTCGCCGCGAAGACACCTAGGATGCCCCGACGCGAGATAGATTCAAACGTCATGTCAGATCGCCTGTCCTGCTTTCGTTGTTTTGCCGCCTGTTTGAACGGCTGCCCCGGTTTAGCCGGAACCTGTGAAGAATATGTCACCAGCGCGCGACCCGAGGGAAGCGTTTGATTCAGGGCGCGGCGGATACTTGCCATTCTCGGCAAGAATCCGCCGAATGAAAGTCCCGATGGAACCCGATTCCACGTTTCTGCATGGCTGTGCTTGCGCTGCATCATTGATCAGGGAAAACGTCGCGGCTCGCTGGACCGTAAAACAGGCTGGTGCGAAGATTTCCAACACTAGGGAAAGGATGTGTCGGGTGCGTCTCTCCGGATTGATTCGCGCAACGGTTGTCGCGACCGTTCTGGGTGCTGTTCTGACGGCTGTGCCCCGTCTTGCGATTGCCCAGGCGCTGGAAACCGCACCCGTAGCAGCGTTGCCCGCGCCGCGGCTGACCTTCTCGGAACAAGAGATGCTGCTTGCCCGGCAGGCGGCTGCCTATCCGGGGCTGGCCGATTTCTATGGGACGAACGGGTTGAAACCGCTGTTTTCGGGGCCGGAGGGCGCTGTACGCCGCGCGGCCCTGATCGCGGCTATTGACGAGGCTGCCTCGCACGGATTGCCGCCTTCGCGCTATCGGGCGCAGCTCTTGCGGCAGCTGGACCGTGAGGGGGTTGATACCGCTGAGGAAGAGATCCGCTTTGCCCGTGTCTTTGCCGATTGGAGCCACGACATCACCGGCGGTATCCTTGATCCGGCCAGGGTTGAGCCGGGAATCAAGCGTGAGGTTCTGCGTCCGCGCCCGGGCGATCTGCTGCGTGAGTTTGCGACCAGCGCCGATCCGGCGGCGATGCTGGCCGCATTGCCTTCGCAAGACCCCCGTTACGAGGCGCTGCGCAAGGCGTTGGCGAAGCAATCGCGGCTGGTCGCCCCTTCTGATGCGCCGCAGGTGCCCGAAGGACTGTGGCGCGAGGGGATGAGCGACCCGGCCATTGCCGCCTTGCGGGTGCGTCTGGCTTCGGTCGGATTTGCGGCTGCGCCAGCCGGCAGCCCGCTGACCTTTGATGCCCCTTTGGCGCAAGCCGTCGCCGGTTTTCAGCAGGCGGCCGGTTTGCCGGCTGACGGGGTGGCCGGCCCGCGGACCGTAGCGCGGATCAACCGTGGCCCGGGGGCCGAGGCGGCCCCGATCCTGGCCGCGCTTGAGCGGATGCGCTGGATGTACGGCCATGACCTCAATGCCCGCCACGTTTGGGTAAACCTGCCCGAATTCAACGCCCGCATCTATGAGGCCGGGCAAGAGATCTTTGAGACCCGCGTCGTAATCGGCAAAGCCAAGCCTGATTTCGAGACGCCCGAATTCACCGAGACGATGAAATATATGGTGGTCAATCCGCGCTGGAACGTTCCGCGCTCGATCACCGTCAAAGAGTATCTGCCCCGGTTGCAGGCGAATCGTAACGCGGTCAGCCATCTTGATGTGGTGGACGGGGCGGGGAACGTGATCCCGCGCGACCGCATCGATTTCCGTCAATACACCGCCAAGACCTTTCCCTATCGCATGCGGCAAAAGCCCAGCGACGACAATGCCTTGGGTCAGGTCAAGTTCATGTTCCCCAACCCGTGGAACATTTACCTGCACGACACCCCGACCCGGCATCTTTTCAATCAGTCGAGCCGGGCCTATTCGCATGGCTGCATCCGTGTCGGACGGCCGATTGATCTTGCACATGAACTGCTGCGCGGACAGGTCGCCGATCCGGCGGCGGTCTTTGACAAGGCGCTGCGTTCAGGGCGCGAGACCTATCTGAACATCAGGCCTCCGTTGCCTGTGCATCTGGTCTATTTCACCGCTTTCCCGGATGAAACCGGGCAGATCCATCGTTTCCCCGACATCTATGGCCGTGATGCGCTGATCCATGCGGCGCTGGTCAAGGCCGGGCTGGATTCTGCTGCCATGGATGAATAGATGAACCCAACCAAGGGGGAGTCTCCGCATGACACTGACCATCTCGGAACTGGCCCGCGCCCTTGATGCCCGCCTGTGGGGTGATGGAAGCCTGATCGTCCGTGGAGCGGCCGAGGCCGGGCAGGCGCGTGAAGATCAGATCGCGCTTGCCACGACCGAGGCTTATGCCGCAAAGCTTGCCCCCGGTGGCATGGCGCTTTTGGCCGACAGCTCGGACCCCGAGGCGCTGGGTCTGCGCGCAGCGATTCTGGTCGCGCGACCGCGCCTTGCCATGGCCGGGCTGACCCGCGCCTTTGACCCCGGTCCGGGGATCGCACCCGGCATCCATCCCACTGCGGTGATCGACCCGACCGCCGAACTGGGCGAAGGCGCGGCCATCGGACCCTTTGTGGTGATTGGCCCACGTGCGCGGATCGGCGCTGGGGCACGCATCGCGTCTCATGTTTCGATCGGGGCCGATACGGTGATCGGCCGCGATGTGTTGATTCATCCCGGTGTGCGTATTGCCCATGGTGTCACCCTTGGCGACCGGGTGATCCTGAACCCTGGCGTTTCGCTGGGCGGAGACGGGTTCTCCTTTGTCACGCCCGAGAAATCGGGGGTGGAGGAAATCCGCGAGACCCTTGGCGCGAGAAACGAGATTCGCCAGCAGCACTGGACCCGCATTCATTCTCTGGGCGGGGTCGAGATCGGCGATGATGTCGAGATCGGGGCCAATTCGACCGTGGATCGCGGCACTATCCGCGCGACCCGTGTCGGGCGCGGCACCAAGATCGATAACCTTGTCCAGATCGGCCATAACTGCATCGTGGGCGAGGATTGCCTGCTATGCGGCCTTGTCGGTATCGCGGGCTCGGCCCGGATCGGCAACCGCGTGGTCTTGGGCGGGCAGGTCGGTGTCTCGGACAATATCTTTGTCGGTGACGATGTGATTGCGGGCGGAGCGACCAAGATCTTTACCAACGCCCCCGCCGGTCGCGTGCTGCTGGGCAGTCCCGCGGTAAAGATGGAAACCCATGTTGAGGCGCAAAAGAACATCCGCCGTTTGCCGCGACTCTATGCGCAAGTGGCCGAGCTTCGTGAAACTGTTAAGAAACTGCTCGACAAGGGCGGCGCGGGATAGCATTTCCGCAGGTAATCGTCCCTGACCGGGACAGAACGGAGGCCGAGATGACAGAAATCCGCGAGCGCATCATCCAGATCATCGCAGAACAGGCGATGCTGGACCCGTCCGAGCTGAAGCCTGAAATGTCGCCGGAGGAAATCGGTATCGACAGTCTTGGGCTGGTCGAATCCATCTTTGCTATCGAGGAAGCCTTCGACATCTCGGTGCCTTTTAACGCCAATGAACCCGAAAAGTCGGACTTCGACATTTCCAGCCTTGGCGCCATCATCGGCGCCGTGGAAAAACTGGTTGCCGAAAAGGCATGAGCGCCAAAAAGATCAAGGGCGAAAAGCAGCCCAAGTCCGAACGCAAGGCCGGTAAGGTCAAGGGAAAGGTCAAGACCGCCACCAAGCTGGCGCGTGCCATGTTGGGCCGCGTCATCATGGGCCGCCATGCCAATGGGATGCGCCGCGTTGCGATCACGGGCATGGGCACCATCAATGCGCTGGGACGCGACGTGCCCTCAACGCTTGAGGCTATGCGGGAAGGGCGCTGCGGCATCGGCCCGTTGGAGTTCCGCGATGTCGAGCGGCTGGCGATCCGCATCGGCGGTCAGGTCCGCGACTGGGAGCCAGAGACCTATTTCAACCGTCAGCAGATCGTTCTTTACGATAAGTTCACCCAGTTCACGCTGCTGGCCGCGCGTGAGGCGGTGGCGCAGTCCGGCCTGATTTTCGAGGGTGAGCTGGGCACGCAATCTGGCGTGGTTCTTGGTACCGCGGCGGGCGGCATGAACACCTGGGACGAAAATTACCGCACCGTTTACGAAGAGGGTAAGAACCGCGTTCACCCCTTTGTCGTCCCCAAGCTGATGAACAATGCGGCATGTTCGCATCTGAGCATGGAGTACGGGCTGCTGGGGCCCAGCTTTACTGTTGCGACTGCCTGTGCCAGCTCGAACCACGCGATGGGGCTTGCCTTTAACATGGTGCGCTCGGGTGCGGCGACGGTGATGCTGACCGGCGGGTCCGAGGCGATGCTGTGCTTTGGCGGCGTCAAGGCCTGGGAAGGTCTGCGCGTGATGTCCAAGGACGCCTGCCGGCCCTTTTCGGCCACCCGCAACGGTATGGTGCAGGGCGAAGGCGCCGGGATATTCGTTTTTGAGGATTGGGAACACGCGGTTGCGCGTGGTGCTGATATCCTTGCCGAAGTGGTGGGTTTTGCTATGTCGGCCGATGCGCAGGACATCGTCATGCCCTCGGCTATCGGTGCGCAGCGTACCATTGCCGGTGCAATGCTGGATGCGCATATACGGCCCGACGAGATCGGCTATATCAATGCCCACGGCACCGGCACTGCTGCCAATGACAAGACCGAATGCGCGGCGGTTGCCCATGCTTTTGGTCATCATGCCGACCGGCTGATGATCTCGTCGACCAAGTCGATGCATGGTCATCTGATTGGCGGGACGGGAGCGGTCGAGCTGCTGGCCTGCATCATGGCGCTGCGCGACGGGGTGATCGCGCCGACGATCGGCTATGAGGAGCCGGATCCGGAATGTGCGCTGGATGTGGTTCCGAACGAGGCGCGCGAGGCGAAGGTTGAGGCGGTGTTGTCGAATGCCTTTGCCTTTGGCGGGCTGAATGCGGTGATTGCGCTGCGCAAGGCGTGAGGTAAGGGGGCTCTGCCCCCTTCGTCGCTACCGCTCCTCATCCCCCGGGATATTTGGGCACGAAAGAAGCGGGGGTTGTGCTCAATCATCTGGGTGCGTCGATCTGGGGCTTTTCTCTGCTGGCGCGATGACCTATTTGCGCAGGGAAAACCAAGGAAGGCACCCATGGCGAAGATCACCTATATCGAGCACAACGGCACCGTCCATGAAATCGACGTCAAACCCGGCATGACAGTCATGGAAGGAGCGCGTGACAATGGCGTTCCGGGGATTGATGCGGATTGCGGTGGGGCCTGTGCCTGTTCGACCTGCCATGTCTATGTTGCAGCGGAATGGGTAGACCGCCTGCCGGCCAAGGATCCGATGGAAGAGGATATGCTTGACTTTGCCTGGCAGCCTGATCCGGTGCGTTCGCGCCTGACCTGCCAGATCAAGGTGACGCCTGAACTGGACGGGCTGGTGGTGAACCTGCCCGAACGCCAGATCTGAGATTGATCCTTGGCCTACGCGTTTTCGGTACTCGCCGGCGCGTTGGCTTGGGTCATGTAGCGCATGAATTCGGAAAAGATGTGCCCTGACAGTTCGCGGAAAGGGCGAGGGTCACATTTTAGCCATGGATCAATGCTGCGGGTCGCAAAGACCATGTTTGTGCCTTTGACGAGGTAGTGCATCATCATCACTGCGGTTTCGATATCCAGATCCGCAGACAGGATGCCGAGCTGCTGTGCCTCGCGCAGTTTGCGTAGGCAGAGATCGCGCATCGACAAGGTGTAACGTTGAAGCGTGCCGTCGGGTTTGATCGGACTGCTGAGCCCCCTGGCCATGACCTCGAAAAACACCGGGTTTTCGTCGGCCCAGTCAAGATAGCTCTGCAGAAAGCAGTTCAGCTGTTCGATTGGGTCGGTGATATTGGCGTCTGCCAGGTCGCGATTCTGCCGGTCATTAAGCAGTGTCACGGCGTGGTAGACGAGACCTTCGTGCAGGTCCTGAACTGAGGAAAGACCTCAAGGATCTCCCCCTCATCCATATCAATGTGTCGGGCCAGCTCGCCTGCATCGGCAGGCATGCGGCCGGTTTCTTCAAGAAATGACTGTGCTGCAAAAATCAGTTTTTGATAGAGGTTGCCTGGGCGTTCCATCGTTTGCTCCTGACGCCATGCATCTGGAAACTTAACAGACTTCCGCTATTGCGGAAGCCTGTATTCTGATTTTGCAGGAGACTATTTTCTCAGCCTTCGGCGCGGGCCTGGCGCTTGCGCTCGTGAGGATCGAGGTAGCGTTTGCGCAAACGGATGCTTTTCGGCGTGACCTCAACCAGTTCGTCGTCGTCGATATAGGCGATGGCCTCTTCGAGCGACATCCGCACGGGGGGCGTCAGCCGCACCGCCTCATCCGAGCCGGCGGCGCGGATGTTCGTGAGCTTTTTGCCCTTGAGCGGGTTCACCTCAAGGTCGTTGTCGCGCGAATGCTCGCCGATGACCATGCCCTGATAGACCTGTTCTTGTGCGCCGATGAAGAGCTTGCCGCGTTCTTCGAGGTTCCACAGCGCATAGGCGACCGAGACCCCGTCCTCCATCGAGACGAGCACGCCCTGACGGCGGCCCTGGATCGGGCCTTTCCATGGCGCCCAGCCGTGGAAGATGCGGTTCAGTACGCCATTGCCGCGCGTGTCGGTCATGAACTCGCCATGATAGCCGATAAGCCCGCGCGACGGCACATGTGCGACGATGCGGGTCTTGCCATGGCCTGCCGGGCGCATGTCGACCATGTCGCCCTTGCGGTCGCCGGTCAGTTTTTCGATCACGACGCCGGTGTAGTCGTCATCAACATCAATGATGACTTCCTCGATCGGTTCAAGCCGCTGGCCGTCTTCTTCCTGGAAAATGACGCGGGGGCGCGAGATCGAAAGCTCGAACCCTTCGCGGCGCATGTTTTCGATCAGAACGCCCATCTGCAATTCGCCGCGGCCCGAGACGATGAAAGCCTCGCCGCCCGGGGTATCCTCGACACGGATTGCGACGTTTGATTCGGCCTCTTTCATCAGCCGTTCGCGGATGACGCGCGACTGGACCTTGTTGCCATCGCGGCCAGCCAGCGGGCTGTCGTTGATGCCGAAGGTGACGCTGATCGTCGGCGGGTCGATCGGCTGGGCGGGCAGGGGGGCATCGACCTCGGGTGCGCAAAGCGTGTCTGCCACGGTTGCCTTGGACATGCCGGCGATGGTGACGATATCGCCCGCGACCGCCTCATCAATCGGTTGCTGGGTCAGGCCACGGAAGGCCAGAACCTTTGAAATGCGGAACTGTTCGATGCGCTGGCCGTCGCGCGACAGCGCCTTGACAGTGTCGCCTGCACGTGCACGGCCGGCCTCGACCCGACCGGTCAGGATGCGGCCGATGAACGGGTCGGCGCCAAGCGTCGTCGCCAGCATCTGGAACGGCTCGTCCGTGCGCGAGATCTGCTTGGGCGGCTGGACATGACGCAGGATGAGATCGAACAGCGCCGACATGTCCTTGCGCGGCCCGTCGAGGGCTTCATCCGCCCAACCGCCGATGCCCGAGGCATAAAGATGCGGAAAGTCGAGTTGTTCGTCGCTTGCGCCGAGGTTGGCGAAGAGGTCAAAAACCTCATCCAGCGCCTTGTCAGGATCGGCGGCCGGTTTGTCGACCTTGTTCAGCACGACGATCGGCCGCAACCCCAGCGCCAGCGCCTTGGAGGTCACGAATTTCGTCTGCGGCATCGGGCCTTCGGCAGCGTCGACCAGCAGACAGACGCCGTCAACCATGCCGAGGATGCGTTCGACCTCGCCGCCGAAATCGGCGTGACCGGGGGTGTCGACGATATTGATGCGCGTGCCCTTCCACTCGACCGAAGTGGCCTTGGCAAGGATGGTGATGCCACGCTCGCGCTCGATGTCGTTGCTGTCCATCGCGCGTTCGGCCACGGCCTGATTTTCGCGGAAGCTGCCCGACTGCTTCAGGAGCTGGTCGACCAGCGTGGTCTTGCCGTGGTCAACGTGGGCGATGATCGCGATATTGCGGATGTCCATTGGGGGCCTTTGTCAGAATTTGCGCCCCCGGTAGCGCAGAGTGCCGCAAAACACCAGCGCCAATCGACGTCAGCGCAGTCCCAGAAGCCCGAGAATGAACAGCACCACGACGACAAGGCCGACAAGATAGATGATCGAGTTCATGGCGGTTTCCCCTCCCTTGGGTGACCGTTAGATGCCCCATCCTGTTGATGGACGGTGTCTTTGACAAAACCCGCCGCAAGTAAAAAAGGTTCCGGCCGTCGCCGCCTAGACCTCTTGTTTTGCGAGGGATTCGATCAGCGGCCGGATGCCCGAGATATCGTACCCCGCCTTGGCCGCCGTGGTCAGCAGATCCTCGACTGGTTCCTGGCCTGCGCGCGACAGGGCCCACAGGACGGTCGAGCGGTTGCCCGAGCGACAATAGGCAAGTTTCGGTCCGGGGGTGGCCAGCGCCTCGGCCTGTGCCGCGATCATTTCGGGTGTGATCTGGCCGGGAACGAAGGGGTTATAATGATAGGCAAGCCCTGCGGCCTCGGCTGCGGCACGCATCGCCTCGTGATCCTCGTCCGGTCCGACTTCCTGGTCGGGGCGGTTGTTGATCAGCACACGGAACCCGGCCTCGGCCAGAGCGGGCAGATCCTCGGGTTGGATCTGGGCCGAGACGGCAAGATCGGGGGTCAGTTGACGCAGGTCCATGCGGGGCTCCCTGATTTCGATTGGGCGGCTATGGTTGCGCCGCGAGGCGCCATGAAGGACGGATCGTCCTGTTTCGCCCGACTGTCAAGCGTCGCATGAACCAGGATGTCAGGCGATGGCGGCCGCCTCTTCGACAAGCAGGGGCAGGGTCGCGAAATCGTCGAAGGCAGCCTGATGGGTCATCTGCTCGACCGGGGTCTTGCGGTAACCGCGCGTGAACAAAAGGAACGGAACGCCGGTATTGCGGGCGCATTCCTCGTCGAATTCACTGTCGCCGACATAGACGCCGCGTGGCTGTTCGGAGTCGGCACCAAGCGCCGCGAATGCCGCGCGCAGCGGTGCGGGGTCGGGTTTGCGCTGGGGCAGCGAGTCGCCGCCAATCACCACGCGGAAAAGCTGGGCGATGCCAAAGTGGTCAAGCACCTTTTGTGTGGGGCCAAGCGGTTTGTTGGTGCAGATCCCCAAAGGATAGCCGCGATCAGCCAGCACTCCCAGCGCCTCGGTCACATGGGGATAAAGCCGGGTCAGGTTGGTTGCGCCGTGATAGCGGGTCATGAATGAGGCGACGAGGTCGCGATGCGCCTCGCGCGGCAAGCCCGTCGCGCCCGAGATCTTTTGCCAGAGGAGATCGACGCCGCCGCCGACAAAGCCGCGCACCTGATCCAGTGTCAGCGGCCGGATGTCATGCAGGCGCAGGACCGCGTTCACACAGGCATGAATGTCGGGAACACTGTCGATCAGCGTGCCGTCGAGGTCAAAGATAACCGGGCGGGGGGCAAGACAAACGTTCATTCACACCTTCCATTTGATCGAGCAGCCCATCGAGGCGACCTGCTCGCGCGGGCCCTGACCGGTTTCTGCAATCTGCACCATGGCCTCAAAAAGTTCGCGCCTTACGTCGGGGGGCGCAGGATTGCGGCCCGAGGCATCGAGCCGGCCGCGATATTGCAGCTCTCCGGCCGCATTGTAGCCGAAGAAATCAGGGGTGCATTCAGCGCCATAAGCGCGCGCAACCTCCTGACTTTCGTCATAGAGGTAGGGGAAGGTAAAGCCGTGCTCCTTGGCCATCGCCTTCATCTTCCCGGGTGAGTCCTCGGGATACTGGCTGACATCATTCGCCGAGATCGCAACGACTCCGACGCCCAGTTTTTGCAGATCTGCTGCATCGCGCCGGATGCGGTCGATGACGGCCTGCACATAGGGGCAGTGATTGCAGATGAACATCACCAGCGTCCCGCGCGGCCCCGCGATATCGGCCCATGAGACCATGCGCCCATCGGGATCGGGCAGGGTGAAGGCGGGCGCCTTGGCACCAAATTCACAGACAGGAGGACTGACCGCCATGAGATCTCCTTTCTTGTGGGTGATGACGGGGCTGTCGCCCATGCGGATTCGCGGGTCAGACTATGCCGCGCCATCAGGGAAAGAAAGGGCGCTGCCCGGCTTGTCCCCGGTTCGTCCTATTGCCGCAGCTTCGTACGGGCGGTGTATTGGGGATGAAGGGGCAGCAACAGCACTGACAACCGCCACAGGTCGGTCCCTGCGATCGACCGTAATGCGGGCCATTGCCGGGGCTGTTGCGAACAGTGGCCGGTTGCAGCCGATACCGCCAAGGGATACGGGATCAGCACGGTGGAGGAGCACATGGCTTTGTCCTCTCTGTCCGTCCGGTATCCAGTTTTGCGGGCCGATTCCACCTGTCACCCGGACACAGGCGGGGGCCTTTTCTCGCGTCCGCAAGCAACTGCCGGCTGTCTTCTGAAGACGTGCAGAGATCGAAGGATTGCTGCGTGTCTGCCATAGCGCCCTTGCTCATTTCGAGGTCGCGGCATCCATCTTTCTCATTTTCAGCCCGGCTTTTCGCCATACGTGGGCTGTTCGCATGTTTTGCCAAGATGTGATCCTTGCCACGCTCTCGGGTCAGAGCCGTCTCCAGCCGCCGCCTCAGGGTGGTGGATGAGATCTGATAACCTGCGGCAATTTCGTCCAACGTCTGCTGCTTTTCCTTGATGGCGCGCCGTGCCTCGTTGATTTCCGCCTCGGTCAGCACGATGCGCGGACGGCCAAGCCGGCTGCCGCGCTGGCGGGCGGCCACCAGGCCCGCGCGGGTGCGCTCGCTGATCAGATTGCGCTCGAACTCGGCAAAGGCGGCCATGATGTGAAAGATCAGCCGCCCGCCCGAGGTGCGGGTGTCGATGGATTCGTTGAGCGACCGGAACTCGCACCCTTTTCTGCCCAGCTCTTCGACGAATTTCACCAGATCGGTCAGCGACCGGCCAAGGCGGTCGAGCCGCCAGACCACCAGCGTATCGCCGGGTTTCAGCGCTCTCAGCACGTTTTCCAGCCCCGGGCGAT
>NZ_JAFL01000012.1:0-123575 GCF_019633685.1 Paracoccus sp. J56 | reverse complement strand
CGAGGAATACGCCGCTGCGTGGAGCGATGCTGCCCAAGCACGAGGCATACCCGGCGCTCCGACACGCGCTTCGGCAGAACCGAGCGAACATGGTCGATGCAGGCACGGCGACGCGAGGGGCTCAGAAGTTTCCCCGCGCAGCCTCCGTCAGGATCAGCTTGTCCAGCGTCAGATCGGCCACCGCCTTGCGAAGCCGTTCGTTCTCCTTCTGGAGATCCTTCAACTGCCGAAGCTGGTCACGGCTCATGCCGCCATATTGCTTGCGCCACCGGTAGAACGTCAGTTCGGAAACGCCGATCTGGCGAACGGCATCCGCCATCGCCATGGCTGGGCCGCGCAAAACCTCAACCTGCCGAAGCTTCGTGACGATCTCGTCGGGCTTGTGTCGCTTGTTTGCCATTGTGGTCCTCCTTCATGGTCAAAACCATACTTCAAGGTGGACCCGTTCAATGGGGGTGGATCAATTGTCGCGGATCCAGGCCAGGATGGCCGACGGGGCGGAAGCATGGGGCGTCTGGCCGCTCCGGGCCAAGGCCGCTTCGGCGGTCCCGTCGCGCAGCCATCCGTCGGCCAGATCGCCCGCGCGGCTGTCCAGCGACAGGATGCCCGGTCCCAACGGCCGCGCATCCCGGTCCAGCAGATAAAGCCCGTCGCCGTGGGCCGTGGCAGCGACCGCAACGATTTCCGATGCAGGGCGTCCGCAGGCCGAAACGGCTTCGGCAATGGCGGCGGCTGTCTGGGACCACAATTCGTCCATGTCGCGTTCGACGTGCCGCGGGTGCGGCATGGCCTGCGCGACACGGCACCGGGCAGTGGCAAGCACCTGCCCCGCTTCGTCAAAGTTCACCGCCTTCGTCACGGTGAGGCCATTGTCAATTCCCAGCAGAAGCGCCATTTTCAGCAGTTCCCGTCGGCACTCATGCCCATCTCGTTGTCCCCGGCGGCCGTCACGTCATCGGCCTGGATCAACAAACCCGTAACGCGCCGATCAGAACCACATCGGCCAGCAACACGGGTCCAGGCTGTCTGTGATTCCGACTGTCCGGTTCCGTCAGGGCACGACCTGCCCTGCCGGATCGTGATGTCTGCAAGGCAGGCCGGGAACACCAGCCCTTGGCCCGCCGCCGCTTACAGGTCTTCGCGCCCTTCGGCTCCGCCGGTTCCGCAGGGTGTCCGGGCAAAGCGCCCGCCGCCCAGATGCACCCAGTCCATGCCGACCGAGGCTGCGAGAAAATCATCCGCCCCGCCCGCCAGTTCGGCCTGCCAGTGCCGGGGCAGGACCATGGCCCGCATCAGCACCAGGTAGAGCAGGAAGCCCAGCGGAAAGCCGATCACGAAGGCGAAGGCCGACCACCAGGCCGCGACTGCCCCCGCCAGCAGCCAGGCGATCAGCCCGGCGGGGTTGAAGCCGCGCGCATAGCGATACTGCCCGTCCGGGTCGAACAGCGCGGGCACGTTCACGCGGCGGCGGCGGATGACATAGTAATCCGCGACCATGATGCCGCCGATCGCCGACAGGAACGCCCCGTAATATCCCAGGAACACGAACAGGTTGTCCAGGATCTGCCAGGGAAAGCACAGCGTGCCCACCACGCCCGCGATGACCACCGCCATGCGATAGTTGATGACGCGCGGTGCGAGGTTGATGAAGGTCAGCGCGGCCGGGATCAGGTTGGCCGAGTTGTTGGTGGACCATTGCGCCAGCACGACGAGGATCAGCAGCACCAGCAGCGCGATGCCCTGCGCGTCGCCCTGGATCACCTCGACCGGGTTCCAGTTGCCGGTGGCGATGAAGGACACCGCGCCGATGCCCGCGATCATCGCTTGCGTCACCGGCAGCGCCACCAGTTGTGCTAGAAAGATCGCCTTGTTGCGCTGCAGGAAGCCGCGGGTGCCGGTGCGGGTCTTCACGAAGCGCGTCAGGTTCGGGATGTCGATCGCCATGGTGGACCAGAAGCTCATGTTGGCGATGAACAGCACGAACAGGGACGCCTGCCCTTCCGCCCGGAAGGTCCAGATGTTGAGGCCCTTGGTTTCCGCGACGCCTTCCAGCGTGAAATACATCCAGGCGGAAATCGCGATGATCGCCGGGGCGGCCAGCGAGGCCAGCCGCTCGACCGACTTGATGCCCAGCATGGTATTGGCGACCTGCACGGCGGCGAAAAGCGCATACCACAGGAACCAGTTGGAAAAGCCCAGGAAGTATTCGCCGATCCCGTTCAATGCCAGCGCGCCCAAATAGGTCTGGATGCCGAACCACATCGCCGCCACGATCCCGCGCGAGACGGCGGGCAGATGCGTGCCGTGCAATCCGAAGGGCGCGCGCAGATAGACCGCGAAGGGCAGCCCGTGCTCGGTGCCGATATCGGCGGTCAGCAGCATCAGCGCGCCGATGGCCAGGTTCGCCACCAGGATCGTCAGCGCAACCGCGCCCAAGCTGAACCCGCCTTGGATGCCGGTGGCGCCCAGCGAATAGGTGGCGATTATGACCGCGATGCCGACCCAAATCCAGGCATAGCCCAGCATGCCGATGGGCCGCTGGTTGGCTCGGGTGGGCAGGATGCTTTCCTCGATCAGGGCGGTGCGGTCGCGCCCCGGGGCCAGCCCGTCTTGTGTCAGTGACATTGTGCTTATCCCTGTGTGTTGGATTCATGCGGCCGTCGTGCGGCCGTTCTTCTCCGGATATGGAAAGGGCCGCGCGATGCGGCCCCCCTGGTCAGTCCTGGCGCTGCATCGCGAGGCGCAGCTTTTCGGTGGCGGCAAGGTCCACCGTCTCGGCCTCGAGGTCGATGGCGACGCCATAGACCTCGCGGGCATCCTTGAGGGTGCAGAACCCGTCCAGCACGTCCTCGAGCACCTTGCGGGGTGCGCGGTTCAGCGGATTGCCGTAGCCGCCGCCATTCGGGCTGTAATAGGTCATCACGTCATTGGCGCCGACCGCCAGGCCCGAGAACTTGGAATGCATCTCCTTTTCCTCGCCAGGCTTGTTCGGGTTGCTGATGGTGCAGCGCCCGCAGGCCCCGTCCTGGCCGCCGAAGATGCCCCAGGGCGCGTCGGTATGGCGTTCGGATTCGTGGGTGATGAAGGCGGGCGTCAGCACCCGCTGGGCCTTGACAACGCCGATGCCGCCCCGGAATTCCCCCGCGCCCGGAGGAGCGTCATCGCGCAGCTCGTAGCGGTCGCAGATCATCGGGATATGCATCGCCAGGTCTTCCAGCGGATTGTTGCGGGTGTTGGCCATCAGGTTGTCGATGCTGTCCGGCCCGTCGCTGCGCGGCCGCCCGCCATAGGCGCCCTCGTTCACCTCGAGAAACACCCAGTAATCGCCCGAGGGCCGCACGCCGGAATAAGCCGCGAAGCTGATCGACGCGGACGACCCGGCGATCACCTGTTCCGGCATGACCGGGGCCAGCGCCCGGATGATCAGGTCGATCATGCGGTTGCACTGGGTAAAGCGGGCCTCGGCCGAGGCGGGGGCGCGGGGATTGAAGATCGACCCCAGCGGCGCCGTGACCTTGATCGGGCGGAACGATCCCTCGTTCGACGGCACCCGCGTGTCGGATGTCGCGGCGTCCAGCAGCAGCTTGCGGAACCCCGCATAGGCCGCGACCTTGGTGGACCCTTCGAAGGGCACGTTATAGGCCGTGGGGGTCTGGTCGGCAGATCCGGTCAGGTCCACCTCGACTTCGTCCCCGCGCACGCGCACCGTCACCTTGACCTTCAGCCGCTGGTCGCGGTTGCGGCCGTCGTCGTCCAGCCAGCCTTCGGCGGTGTAATCGCCGTCGGGGATCTCGCTGATCCGCTGGCGGGTCATGCGCTCGGCGTAATCCATCAGCTGGTTGGCCGCGCCGAAGACGATATCTTCGCCGTATTTTTCCAGCAGTTCGACGAAGCGGCGCGCGCCCAGACGGGCCGATGCGATCTGCGCCTCGATATCCATCACCAGCTGTCCCGCCGCGCGGGAATTGCGGCGGATATAGTTCCACATGGCGTTGTTGGGTTCGCCCTTGCGGTAAAGCTTGGTGCCCGCGAACAGCATCCCTTCGGCATAGACATCGGGCACGTCGATGATCAGGCCGGGCGTGGCGGCGCCGATATCGACATGATGCGCGGTGTTCCCGGCAAAGCCCACAAGGCGCCCGTGGAAGAAGACCGGCACGACGATGGCCAGGTCCGGCGTGTGGGACGACCCGTGATAGGGGTGGTTGTGGACCACCGCGTCGCCTTCATACCATTCGCCGTCCTCCAGCGTCTCGGCGATGCCGCGCAGGTATCCGGGGATGGACCCGATATGCATCGGCGTCGATTCGGATTCGCAGAGCGTGTTGAAGTTCGTGTCGAACAGCCCCGCGCCCAGATCCTGGCTTTCCCGGATGATCGAGGAAAAGGACATCCGGTAAAGGACATGGCCCATTTCCTCGGCGATGGTTTCAAAGGCGCCGCGGATCACTTGCAGCGTGATCGGATCGACCTCGGTGATCTTGGTCATCTGGTTCATGTCAGGCCCCCTTGCTGATGCGCGTGTTGCCGAAGTCCAGCGTCTCGGCGACATAGCCGGGCGGAACCAGGGTGGTGGAATTGTGCTGGACCAGGATCGCAGGCCCCGGCACGCGGTCCCCCGCGAACAGTTTCGTGCGGTCATAGCGCGGCGTTTCCAGCGTGCGGCCGCAGTCGAAGGTGGTCGGGCGCACGAACATCAGCGCCCGGTCGATCGACGATCCGTCGGTGGGCTGCACCTTCGGAATCTCGATCCGGCGCACGCTGGCCGAGCCGATGACCCGCAGCGTGATCAGCTCGACCTCGGCCTTGCGATAGGCATAGCCGTAATCCTTTTCATGCGCGTCATGGAAGCTGTCGATGATGACCTGCTTGTTGTCCTGGGTCAGCGGGCCGTCGGGGAAATCCGCACGCAGTTCGAAGCCCTGCCCCTGATAACGGCATTCCGCGATGATCTTCAGGTCCTGCTCGTCGCGGGCGATGCCGTCGGCGTCCAGTTCCTCGTGCACCGCATTGCACAGCTTTTCGATATGGCCGTTGATGCGGTCGATGTCGGCATCCGTGGCGGTGTTCAGGATCAGGATCCCGGCTTCGGTATGTTCGTATTGCAGGTCGGTCTTCAGCAGGCCCACGGCCGCCGTGATGCCCGGCGCCACCGGCACGATCACGTCGCGCGCGCTGACCGCCTCGGCCAGGGCTACGCCATGCAGCGGACCCGCGCCACCGAAGGGCATGATGGAAAATTCACGCGGGTCGATGCCGCGCGCGACGGAGTTCGACCGGATCGCAAGCGCCATGTTGTTGTTGATGATCTTGATGATGCCAAGCGCCGCGTCCTTCACGGACATGCCCAAGGGCTTGGCGATCTTCTCCTCGACCGCCTTGCGGGCCAGGTCCGCGTCCAGCCGCAGGTCGCCGCCAAGCGCCATGTCGGGGTCCAGACGGCCCAGCACGATCTGCGCATCGGTGACGGTGGGTTCTTCCCCGCCCCGGCCATAGCAGGCAGGACCGGGTTCGGACCCGGCGGAACGCGGGCCGACGTTGAAGGCGCCCGCCTCGTCGATGAAGGCCACCGATCCGCCGCCTGCGCCGATGGTCACAAGGTCGATCATCGGCGTCAGCACCGGATAGCCCGACACATAGGTGTCGCGCGGGTTCATGATCTTCAACTGCCCGCCGGGAATGGTGGAAATGTCGGCCGAGGTGCCGCCGATATCGACGGTGATGATGTTGAGCGTGCCCGCCATCTCGCCTTCCGACGCGCCGCCGATGACGCCGCCGGCGGGGCCGGACATCAGGATGCGGATCGGGCGGCGGGCGCAGCTGTCAACCGTGGACACGCCGCCGTTAGACTGCATGATCCGCAGCTTCGCGGTGACGCCCGCCTCGCGCAGGCGGGCATCCAGGTCGCGCAGGTAATAGGCGGTCTTGGGCCCGACATAGCAGTTCATCGCCGCGGTCGAGAAGCGTTCGTATTCCCGCATCACGCGGGCCAGTTCCGACGACATGGTGACATAGGCGCCGGGGATTTCCTCCAGCACGATCTCTTTCGCGCGGGCCTCGTGGGCGTCGTTGAGGAAGCTGAACATGAAGCCGATCACGACGGAACTGATGCCGCGCTTGCGGAACAAGGCGCAGGCGTCGCGCACGGCCTGTTCGTCCAGGGGTTCGGCGATTTCGCCGGTCGGGGGCAGGATGCGTTCGCGCACGGCGATGCGGTTGCGGCGCTTGACCAGCGGCTGGCTTTGCCAGGGCACGTCGAAATGCAGGCTGAAGTTATAGGGGCGCTTGTGCCGCCCGATATGCAGGATGTCGCGGAAGCCATGCGTGGTGATCATCCCGCATTCCGCGCCATTGTGTTCGATGGTGATGTTGGTGGCGGTGGTGGTGCCGTGGACGATGGTCTCGACCTCGGCCGGGTCGATGCCCGCCATGGTGCAGATCCCCTGCACGCCCTGGACAACGCCGATCGACTGGTTCTTCAGCGTGGTCGGAACCTTGTGATAGAAGACACCCTTTGCGCATTCAAGGACAAGATCGGTATTTGTCCCACCCACATCGACGCCAATCCTGGCCATGTGACACCTCTCTGTGTTGGTTGGCTCGCGCCCGTCTTCGGGGGGCGCTGTAAAAAGGCGCCGGCCACAAGGGCCGGCGCAGGCGGGAGTGCTTATTCCGCCGCGATCTTCTGGGCGGCGAGGCTGTCGATGTAAGCCACGCATTCATCGACGGTGTGGACGTCGCCGAACTTGGCGTCGATGTCGAACAGGTTCCAGGCCACCGCGCCCGGAACCCGGTCGCCGATCGCCTCCTTGACCGCGATGGTGCGGAAGCCGTCGGCGATGCCGTCGCAGATCGTCTGGCGCACGCAGGCGCAGGCGGTGACGCCCGTGACCAGGATCGTGTCCACGTTATTGGCCCGCAGGATGCCCGCCAGTTCCGTGCCGTGGAAGGACGAGGCGCGCTTTTTCAGCAGCGTGTATTCGCCTTCGATCGGGGCGATGCGGCTGTCGATGGCCCACAGGTCCTTGTTCTTCAGGTCAACCACATCCACGGGGATTTTGTTGTGCCACAGGCCCATGTCGGTGAAATCGGCATTGCGGTCGGTGATTTCATAGGCGGTGGTGACGTGGACGACCGGCAGGTTCTGGGCGCGGAACGCCTTGAGCAGCTTCTGCATCCCCGGAATGATCTCGTTGTCCATCTTCTCCTGGTCGCAGGTGAAGGGGTTGCCCGGACGGGTCCAGGCATTGGCCAGGTCCACGCTGACCAGGGCCGGACGCTTGCCGAAGCCCACGCGACGCTGGAAGCCGCGTTCCTTGTAAAGCTTGCTGGCGGTGTCAAAGGCTTCCTGCAGCAGGCGGTCCAGTTCCTTGGTGTCCACTTCGCTCATTCTCGTGATCCTTGTCTTGGTTGGCAGGGCTGCGCCCTTGTGTCCCGAGCCGTCTTCAATCCCCGTGCGGGCCGATGATCCGCTGCTCTGGGGATCATATTCCGTGGTTCCTTGACCCAAGTGAAATGGCATGTCAGCAATTATTCATGCGCCATACGCATCAATCGGGGAGTGACATTCCATGAGCGATCATTCCGGCATCGAGAATGTTCATTCCTTTGTCACCCTTGCCGAGGAACTCAGCTTTCGGCGGGCGGCCGAACGCCTGCACTTGGACCAGTCCGCGCTCAGTCGCCGCATCCAGAAGCTGGAGGCGACGCTGGGTTTCCGCCTTCTGGAACGCACCACGCGCGAGGTCCGGCTGACCCAGGCCGGGCGCAGCTTCTATGACGACAACGCCAATCTGCTGCGGGGATACGAGGATTCGATCCAGCTGGCCCGGCGGATCGCGGAAGGCAAGCTGGGGACGCTGAACGTGGGCTATATGGCATTCGCGGCGACGGAACTGATGCCGGCGGCGGTGGCGCGGTTCCGCCAGGCCCATCCCCATGTGGACCTGAAGATCCGCTATATCCGCACGCAGGGCCAGAAGATCGCCCTGGCCAATGACGAGATCGACCTGGGCTACATGATCGGGCCGTTCGACCATACCGACTATCACAGCCTGACGCTGTCCACCGAACCGCTGTATGTGGTGACGCCGCGCAACCACGCGCTGCTGCGCCTGCCGGTGGTGACGCCTGCCGACCTGGCGGCCCAGGACATCATCCTGGGCGACACCGATGAATGGGAGGAATACCGCTGGCGCCTGTCCAACCTGTTCAGCGCCGAGGGGATATCGCTGAACATCGCCATCGAGGCGTCCAACACGCTGGCCCTGCTGGGCCTGGTCGCGGCGGGGCTGGGGGTGACCATCTATCCCGAAAGCCTGATCGGCTTCCTGGGCCGCAGTGTCGAGGTGCGGCCGATCATCCATCCGCGCTTTCGCATCAGCACCGTCCTGGCCTGGAAGCGGTCGAACCGTTCGCGCCAGGTTCGCGAATTCGTGGAGGTGGCGAAGCTGACCGGAATGCGCTGACGGGCGCGCCTTCAGGGACGGGCGGGAACGCTGCCCAAGCAGATGTCGGGCGGCCCGCGGCAGCGGGTGGCCTTGGGTCAGGCTTCTGGCCGAGGTCCGGGGGGCATGACAGTGTGACGTAACCGTCGGGGGTCAGTCCACATCGGCACGTCCGCACAACGCTGCTTGGCGGTCGCAGGTGGCGGGATCGAAGAAAGGGGCCGCTTGTCCGGCCAGCCCCTTACGGTAAATGTTGATACACCCCTTCGGTTGGCCGCTCTGCGGCCAATCTTTTCTTTACCTGACTGCGCTTGACTGAGGTCCGATGGAGGTGTCAGGTGAATCAGGCCTCGAAAATATCTTCGACAGCCGGCAATCCGCTTTGCGCGACTTTCGGCATCCCGCCTGATCCCTTCAAGCGCCAGCGGAGCGCTCCGCCGCTCCGAAAGGAACCATCCGCGGAGTGGTGGCCGGCAAGAAGCACGAGGATTTCTTCGAGAGCCAGACTTGCGGCAGAACCTCGCGGCTCAAAAACATCAAGGCGATAGCCGAGGAACACCATCGGCTCAGTAACCGTCCGGCCTGACCGCCCTGCCGCGTGCTGAGGGTGCGGGATAGTGTCCACCATCGATAGTGGACACTATGGTGATGGCGTGGCGCGTCGGACGAAGCGGCTCTGGACGGATGAGGAGAAGCGGTCGATCTGTTTCCAGACGGCTGCGCCGGGCGTTTCGGTAGCGCAGGTGGCGCGACGCTACACGGTCAATGCGAACCTGATCTTCAAGTGGTTGCGCGATCCCCGCTTTGCGCCCGACCCGGCGTCGGTTCCGGCCTCGTCGGAGGAGGCGCGCTTTTTGCCGGTAGAGATAGTCGCGGAAGAGCAAGCACCTGCGGCAGCGCCTGTCGCCGAGAACCGCATCGAGATCGAGCTGGCCGGCGGTCACCGGATGCGGATCAGCGGGAGCTATGATCCCGAGGCGCTGGCGCGGCTGATCCGGGGTCTCACGGCGTGATCCCGGTTCCGGCCACTACGAGGGTCTGGCTGGCGGCCGGGGTGACGGACATGCGCAAGGGCTTTGCAGCGCTCGCGGCGCAGGCCGAGGCCGTGCTGAAGCAGGACCCGTTTGCCGGGCATCTGTTCGTGTTCCGGGGCCGTCGTGGCGATCTGGTGAAGGTCATCTGGTGGGACGGGCAAGGGGCTTGAAGTGCGGGTTCGACCACCAGGCGCGCAGATCCTTGTAGCGGAAGACCCACGGCTTGCCCGAGGCTCCGTCAGTGATGGGGGTGCGTATCTGGGCCGAGCGGTCGGCGGCGCTGGCATAGAACCAGTCGAAACCTTCGCCGCCCGCGATGTTGGCCTGCAGATAGCCGCGATCATGGATCGCGGGCCAACTCTGCAGGGCATCGGCATGGTCGAACCCATCGCGCCAATCCGACAGCGGCATGTAGTTGTCGATGCCGATGAAATCGATGTTGGCATCGGACCAGAGCGGGTCGAGGTGGAAGAACACATCCCCGGTCCCATCACCCGGTTGGTGCCCGAAATACTCCGACCAGTCCGAGGCGTAGCCAACCTTGGTGCCCGGCCCGAGGACCGACTTCACATCCGCCGCCAGCGCCTTGAAAGCGGTAACGGCCGGATAGGCGCTGGCGCTGGAGCGGATCGTGGTCAGCCCGCGCATCTCGCTGCCGATCAGGAAAGCATCGACCCCGCCTGCCACCGCGCAGAGATGGGCGTAGTGCAGGATCATCCGCCGCAGGCCCCAATCGCTCGAGGGACCGGTCCAGCTGACGGTGTCGCCGGAGATCGCGAACTGCGCCGGCGTGGCTGCGCCGAAGAAGGCCGAGACCTGCGCGGCGGCGACGGCCGTCTTGTCGACGGTCCCCGCAAAGCCTGCCGCCGGGGAACAGGTGATCCTGCCCCGCCAAGGGAAACTCGGCTGGCCCAGCGTCGCGGCATTCGCGCTGTAAGGGTTCGCCAGCGTGTTGCCGGGCGGGACGTCCATCAGCAGGAAGGGGTAGAAGGTGACGCGCAGCCCGCGCGCCTTCATCTCCCGGATGGCCTGCACGACGGCGAAGTCGGACGGCGTGCCGCCATAGACCGGGCGATCCTGATCGTCGCGGCTGACGAGGAAGGCATTGGCGCGGCTGACGCCGTTGACCGACCAAGACAGAGGCGTGGTCGACTTGGCGGACACCTCGACGACGGGCCGCACCTTGCAGGATCCCACGCGCAGATCGTCGCCGAACCAGGCGACGACGAGGCTCACGCTCTCAACCGCCGGGACCATGGCCTGCAGCCGGTCGAGCGCCACCACGATGTCGGTGGCATCCGGCAGCGCGTTCAGGTTTTCGGGTTGTGTCGCACCGCCTGCGGATTTGCGGATGGCCTGCGTGGCATAGGTGAACTCACCCGAGGCCGGGATCATGGTGACGGCGCGGGTCAGTCCTTCGGCCGTGTCGGGATCGGCGAGCGGCCGGAACACCTCGAAGGAAAGCTGCGGCAGGCGGTTGCCGTAGCTGGAGAGCGGCAGTTCCTCGAAGACGACATAGGCCGTGCCGCGATAGGCGGGCGTGCTCAAAGCTCCCATCTTCGTGGCCATGAAGGGATCGGCGGTCTGCATCTCGTCGCCCGGATACCAGCGCCAGGTGACGCCCGAGAGGTCCATCGGTTTGCCGTCGGCCCAGATGTGTGATACGGCGCTACGAAGCCGAGCGTGAAGATTTGCTTCCGGTCATTACGCGCGTGGAGCGTAAGCGTCCGCATACAGAAGTTCGAAGGCGCGGCGGCTGAGGCAGGCTGTATCGTAGCACAATACGCGCGCGAGGGCAGGCACTTGAAAAATATCAAGAGAAAATCAAAACCGCCTGACCGATCAGCGGGGGGGGGGTATGCAAAACTCCAAGCCCCGCCAGCCCCGGACCCGCCGCCCAGCTTCCCGCTGCTAAACCGTAAGAAAAAATTCCGGCCCGCCCAATGCCGCATAAGAACCTGACATTTCTTTGCGCCAGAAAAAGAGCGGGATACAGCGCCAGAACTGCAAAGCAGCAAGGCCACGCATGTCAAGAAATGTTAAGGTCCCCACACAAGGCCAAGCAGGCCGAGGATAACCAGTTTGAGCGCATGGCACAACGCATCCGTACCCATGCCATTTGTCAGACAGAGGAACTGCTTAAGCAGATCGAACCCGCAACGGGTATGCACAATTCCCCATCGGTAAAAGAGGCGGGCGACCACCTTCTTTCTCGCACCGACGCAGCCCGCGAAGCAGGTATGTCCCCGATTACCCTAAGATTACCCTAATGCCGTGCTAGTGCAGGGATACCCCTTCACGGCCATAGGAAGGCCGCTGGGGCGCGCCTTTGCCATTGCGGCGTTCCGCCGTGAAGCCGGAAGGCGTCTGTGTGCGGCGCTGTGGGGCTGTGTGGCTAACCTGCTGCAAGGGGTGCGCTTTGTGATTTAACCCCTGCCGTCACCCCGGCCTTGTGGCGCTTCCCGCTGTCAATGGTCTGGCGCATAGCCGGGGGGTGGGTCAAAGTCTGAAACCTTGTAGCAGGGGACCAGCGATGACCAGTGAATTTTTTTTGCGTGCAGTTTGAAGGGGGATTTTCCGCAGCATGGTGCAAGTCAGAACATTAAGGCGGGCGACCGCCCTTTGATTGCCCCTATGCCGCGAGGCCGGGATTGGCGTGTGCGCGGCCCTGTGGGGCTGTAGCGCCCGCGCCGAGATGCGGCTGGCCGAGGAATACGACGCGGCGCAGGAGCGGGGAGAGGTGGCGGGGCCGGAAACAGGTCGTCCGAAAAGCGTTGGAGGCGACAACGCTTATTCTGCCGCTGACCTTGGCCTTCGCCGTGACGAAATCCACGAAGCCTGCAAGCTGCCGATCTGGGCAACCCTGATCTGATCTCATCCCCCTTCACGGTCATGGCAACAGGCCCAAACCGGGTCGAAAACGACCCGGTTTCTGCGCGGGTTGAGGCGCGGCGAAGTCTAACGCGGTATCGTGAAGTATCAGGGCATCCAGCGCGCGGTGTGGGGTAAATTGTGGGGCGGCTGGGAAAAATCCCAAGAAGTTTATCGATAAATCAAACACTTGCAGATTATGCTTGGTGGAGCCGAGGGGAATCGAACCCCTGGCCTCATCATTGCGAACGATGCGCTCTACCAACTGAGCTACGGCCCCATTGACGCGCTATCTCGCCTACCTTCCCGGGCTTGTCAAGTGGCCGAGGAAAGGGAAACACAAGCCTTTCGCACCGCCAAAAAAGCCCCGCCAGCAGTGCCGGCAGGGCCTCGGGGCCGGGTCATTCGGCCGCTTCTGCATAGTCTTCGACCGGAGGACAGGTGCAGACAAGGTTGCGGTCGCCATAGGCGTTGTCCACCCGCCCGACCGGGGGCCAGTACTTGTCCACCCGGAAAGCCCCGGGCGGGAAGCAGCCCTGCTCACGCGAATAGGGGCGATCCCAATCCGCCACCAGATCCTCAACCGTATGCGGGGCATGACGCAGAGGGCTGGATTCGGCGCTTATCCGACCCCCGGCGATATCACCGATCTCTTCCCGGATAGCGAGAAAGGCTGTGATCAACCGGTCGATCTCGGCCTTGGTCTCTGACTCGGTCGGCTCGACCATCAACGTGCCGGCGACAGGCCAGCTCATCGTCGGGGCGTGGAAGCCGTTGTCGATCAGCCGCTTGGCGATATCGTCCACCGTCACCCCATGCTCCTGAAAAGGCCGCATATCAAGGATGCACTCATGCGCCACCCGCCCACGGTTACCCATGAACAGAACCGGATAGGCCCCTGAAAGGCGGCTGGCGATATAGTTCGCATTCAGGATCGCAACGCGCGTTGCCTGCGTCAGCCCTGCACCACCCATCATCAGGATATACGCCCATGAGATCAGCAGGATCGAGGCCGACCCCCATGGCGCGGCCGACACCGCCCCCGCACCGTTGCGCGGATCGGCGGGCAAGAAGGGCGCCAGATGCGCCTTGACCCCGATCGGCCCCATGCCGGGTCCGCCGCCGCCATGCGGGATGGCAAAGGTCTTGTGCAGGTTCAGGTGGCTGACGTCCCCGCCAATCTCGCCCGGGCGGACCAACCCGACCAAGGCGTTCATATTGGCGCCGTCGATATAGACCTGCCCGCCATGATCATGGGTGATACGGCAGACCTCGCGCAGGGTGTCCTCGAACACGCCATGGGTCGACGGATAGGTGATCATCACCGCCGCCAGCCGATCACCGGCCTTGGCCGCCTTGTCGGCAAAATCCTCAAGGTCGATGTCGCCGTTCGGGGCAGACTTCACCACCACGACTTTCATCCCCGCCATCTGAGCCGAGGCAGGGTTGGTGCCATGGGCCGAAACCGGGATCAGGCAGATGTCACGCTCTTCCCCGCGGGACTTGTGATAGGCGGCGATGGTCAGCAGCCCGGCATATTCCCCCTGCGCACCGCTGTTGGGCTGCAACGAAAAGGCGTCATAGCCGGTAATCGCGCACAGCTTTTCGGTCAGATCGGCAAAGACCTCATGATAGCCGGCGGCCTGATCCTCGGGCGCAAAGGGATGCAGCGCGCCGAACTCGGGCCAGGTGATCGGCATCATCTCGGCCGCCGCGTTCAGCTTCATCGTGCAGCTGCCCAGAGGGATCATCGCCCGGTCCAGCGCCAGATCGCGGTCCGAAAGGCGGCGCATATAGCGCATCATCTCGGATTCGGCGCGGTTCATATGAAAGACCGGATGGGTCAGGTAGTCGGTTTCGCGGATCAGCGCCTCGGGGACCGCAGGGCTTAAGGCCGACTCTGCGGGGGCCGGGATGCCAAAGGCGTCCAGCACACGGCCCAGAACATCCGCATCCGTCGTCTCGTCAACCGAGATGCCGACCCGGTCATTGCCAACCTTGCGCAGGTTGATGCCGCGATGGCGGGCGGCGGCAAGGATGCCTGCTTGCCCCACGCCGACCCGCACGGTGATGGTGTCAAAGAACGCCTGCGGCTCAACCTCGGCCCCGGCGGCGCGCAGCGCATCGGCCAGCGTGACAGCATTCAGATGCACCCGCTGGGCAATGGCGCGCAGCCCGACCGGCCCGTGGAACACGGCATAGAACGAGGCCATCACCGCCAGCAGCGCCTGCGCGGTGCAGACGTTCGAGGTCGCCTTTTCGCGGCGAATATGCTGCTCGCGGGTTTGCAGGGCAAGGCGATAGGCGCGATTGCCTTTGGCATCGATCGAAACACCGACGATCCGCCCCGGCATGGCACGCTTCATCTCGTCGCGGCAGGCCATAAAGCCAGCATGCGGCCCACCATAGCCCATGGGCACGCCAAAGCGCTGCGCCGAGCCGATGGCAATATCAGCGCCCATCGCGCCCGGTTCTTTTAGCAGACACAGCGCCAGAAGGTCGGTCGCCATGATCGCGACCCCGCCTGCCTCGTGCAGGGCCGCAATCTCGGCGGTATAATCGCGGATCTCACCAAAGGTGCCCGGATACTGGAAAATCGCGCCAAAGACCTGTGAAGGGTCGCATTCCGTGCCCCGGATGATCTCGATACCCAAAGGCGCAGCCCGGGTCTCGATCACGGCAATGGTCTGAGGATGCAGGTTCTCGCTGACAAAAAAGGCGCGGGCCCTGGACCTGGCAACGCGCTGCGCCATGGCCATCGCCTCGGCCGCGGCGGTGGCTTCGTCCAGCAGGCTGGCATTCGCCACCGGCAGGCCGGTCAGATCGGCAACCATGGTCTGAAAGTTCAGCAGCGCCTCCAGCCGGCCCTGGGCGATTTCGGGCTGGTAAGGGGTATAGGCGGTGTACCACGCCGGGTTTTCAAGGATATTGCGCTGGACTGCCGGGGGCGTCACGGTCCCGTAATAGCCCTGCCCGATCAGGCTGGTCATGACCTTGTTCCTGGCTGCGACCTCGCGCATGCGCTGCAGCAATCCCGCCTCGGACAAGGCCGGCCAGTCCAAAGGCTGGTCCTGCCGGATGCTCGCCGGCACGGCCTGAGAGATCAGGTCGTCCAGCGTCGCTGCGCCCACAACCTTCAGCATTGCCTCCATCTCGGCCGGAGAAGGTCCGATGTGGCGGCGATTGGCAAAATCGTCGGGATTATAATCGGTCGGGGTCCACTTACCCATCACAGGCCTCGATGCATCTAATGTTCACAGAGATTTTCGAAAGGCTGCGCCGCATTCCCGGCGCAAGGCTCGCGCTCATTCGACAGGCCGGCCACCGGGCGCCCCGCCGGGCTTCTTTCGTGTTCAAATATCCACCGCCTGCCGGGGCGGTCAGCCCCGGCAGGCACCGGGCCGCAAGGCCCGGCCAGTTCAACCGATCAGCGCCTGATAGGCCGCCTCGTCCATGAAACCGGATAGATCGACCGAGGCCGGTTTGATGCGAAAGAACCACGTTCCCGCAGGATCGGCGTTCACGGCACCGGGGTTATCGGGCAGCCCCTCGTTCACCGCCGTGATCACCCCCGCAACCGGAGCAACGATATCCGAGGCCGCCTTGACTGATTCGATCACCACGATCTCTTCGCCCTCTGCGACTTCGCGGCCGACCTCGGGCAGTTCGATAAAGACGACATCCCCCAGCTGGTCGCTGGCATGGGCGGTGATGCCGACGATGATCTCATCGCCGTCCTGTTTCAGCCATTCGTGGTCTTCGGTGTATTTCAACATGCCTGGCCTCTCAGCGCCTGTAGCTTGGTTGATGGAAAGGAAGCGGGGTGATGGCCACCGGAATGCGCTTGCCGCGCAACTCGGCCCAAAGCGTCGTGCCATCGGCCAGAACGGCCGGCAGGATCGCCATGGCAATCGGTCCTCCGGTCGAGGGACCAAAGCCGCCAGACGAGACCCGGCCCAGCAATTCGCCGCCCTCGGGCGCGTCAAAGATCTCGACCCCTTCGCGGATCGGCGCACGCCCTTCCGGACGCAGACCGCGGCGCAAACGCGACGGACCATCGGCCAGTTCGGTCAGAATTTCTTCATCGCCAGGGAAACCGCCCGAACGTGCACCGCCCGCGCGGCGCAGCTTCGGAATGGACCAGCCCAGACCAGCCTTGCCGGGCGTGGTGGTGGCGTCCATGTCATGGCCGTAAAGCGGCATCCCGGCCTCCAGCCTCAGGCTGTCGCGGGCACCAAGCCCGATCGGCGCCACCTCGGGTTCGGCAAGCAGCGCCTCGGCAAAGGCGACGGCGTGATCGGCGGGGACCGAGATCTCGAACCCGTCCTCACCGGTATAGCCCGAGCGGCTGACCCATAGTGTCGCGCCCTGCCAGTCGAACTCGGCCACATCCATAAAGCGCATCGCCGCCACGCCGGGGACAAGGCGGGTCAGAACCGCCTCCGCCTCGGGGCCCTGCAGGGCAAGCAGGCCGCGATCCGTCACTGGCTCGACCGAGATGCCCTGCGCCTCAAGCTGACGCAGATGCCCGATATCCTGTTCCCCGCAGGCAGCGTTCACCACCAGGAGCAGGTGATCGCCCTTATTGGCGATCATCAGATCGTCAAGGATGCCACCCACAGCATTGGTGAAAAGACCATAGCGCTGCCGTCCCTCTGCCAGCCCCAGAACATCGGTCGGCACCAGCGTCTCCAGCGCCTCGGCCACGCCCGGGCCGCGCAGGATCACCTGGCCCATGTGGCTGACGTCGAACAGACCGGCATGGGCGCGGGTGTGCAGATGCTCGTTCAGAACGCCCATCGGATATTGCACCGGCATTTCCCATCCGGCAAAGGGCACCATCTTCGCGCCACGCGAAAGGTGCAGATCATACAGCATCGTACGCCGAAGCTCGGCCATGGGCATCCCCTGTCTTGCGGGCGGACCAATCCCGCCCGGTTAGATGCCCCCTCTGTCCCTACCCCGAACGGGGGCGCCTGAGATCGTTATCCCTTCGGCGGACGGCGGATGCCGTCTCTCTCCAGAGCGTACATAGGAAAACGGTCCCTTTGCCTGAGAGATTCCCGGGGCGGTTGCTCCTTCGGCCCTGGCGGTGCGCCAGCGTCTCCCGATTTCCTACTTTTGTCGTAGCCGGACGGCACCATTCTGGCAAGAGGCTAATGCCGCCCGCAAGCCTCAGACGGTGACGTTCAGTGCTCCACCATCAAGCAGGATGTTCTGCCCGATGATAAACCGCGCATGCTGGCTGCAAAGAAACGCGCAGGTCGCGCCGAAATCCTCGGGCTGGCCATAGCTGCGGGCGGGAATCGTTGCCTCACGGCGGCGGCGTGCCTCGTCAAGGCTGATGCCCTCGGCCTTGGCAACGCCACTGTCCAGACTGTCCGCGCGGTCGGTCGCATGAATGCCGGGCAGCAGGTTGTTCACCACCACACCATGGGGAGCCACCTGACGCGACATGCCCGCAACAAAGCCCGTCAGGCCCGCACGGGCAGTGTTCGACAGCCCCAGCACCGGGATGGGCGAGCGCACCGATTGCGAAGTAATGTTCACCACCCGCCCCCAGCCACGCTCGATCATACCGGGCACAAGGGCCTGCATCAGCGCGACAGCTGTCAGCATATTGGCGTCGATGGCTTTAATGAAATCATCCCGGCTCCAGTCCGTCCACACACCAGGCGGGGGACCGCCGGCATTATTGACCAGAATATCGGCCCGCCCACCCAGCGCCTCAAGCACGGCGGCGCGGCCTTCCCCGGTAGTGATATCGGCGGCAACCGGCGTGACCGAAACGCCGTGTTTCGTGGCAATTTCGTGTGCTGCGGCCTCAAGCGCGTCGGCCCCGCGGGCGTTGATGACCAGATCAACCCCTGCCTCGGCCAGGGCCTCGGCGGATGCCCGGCCCAGCCCCTTGGACGCGGCGCAAACGAGGCCACGCTTGCCTCTGATCCCCAGATCCATCGCTTATCTCCTGTTCGTTTCGCCGTCAGGGAAGCGCGGGATGCCGGCATTGTCCAGATTAGAAGCAGAGGATCTCGGCCTCGGCCTCGGCACGGTGAAAATTCGCCACCTTTTCATTGGTGCCCATATTGCGAAAGACAGCGGCACGTTCGCCGCCGACCTGACGCATGGCCAGCACCGTCTCGGCCGCGACGTAATCCTCATAGGGCAGGATCTCGGCGATCTGATCTATGGCACAGCTGCATTTGTCCAGCATCTCGCGCGTCTGGCCGTTCGCCGCCATGCAGACGAAAACGTAATCGGCCCGCGCATTGGTCGGATAATCATTCACCGCCTGCGCCCAGACCATGCCGGCCGAAAGCGTCAGGGCGGCTGTCAGGGTTGCCCGGATCATTTCAACACCATTTCGCTGCGATAGGCTGGCAGGCCGCCTTCAAGGGGGCCAGTCTGCGCCAGCATACGCCGGATCGGCTGCTTGGGGTCACCAAAGGTAAAGCTTAGCTCCAACCTGTCAAAGCCGTGCATCCGCCCACTGTTCTGGTCACCGCGAAAAGGGGCAAAAACCGCCACGGTCGCATTGCCCTCTTGCCGGACTTCTCCGCCGCGAAACAGCGCGTCCTTGAGCCGGTTGCGAATGTAAAAGGGGCTGCCACCGGTCAGCATCGCCATATCGCGCGAAATGTTTTCCAGAAAGAACACCAGCGCCGGATCGCCACCCGAGACAGGGAAAGGACCGATGCGGCGCGTGATGCGATCGGTCTTTTCGGCCAGTTCCAGCACCGGTTTGCCATCAGCAGGGTCGGTGACCGCCTGCAAGGTAACCGTCCCTTCGCCCAAGGGTTTAAAATCCCCTGCCTCGGGCCCGGTCTGGCGCAGCACCCAGGTCAGCCCTCCCTGCGACAGGTCCCAGGGGCCGCGGTCGGCAAAGACAAGGTCACCCGCCTCGCCCGCCCATAGCGGCACGGCCAGTAGTCCGATCAGCGCAAGGCCCGGCCATAATCTCATGCGATGTCTCCCCTTCCCTGTTCGCGACTCTGCCCCCGCGAAACGCGCGGCGAAAGCCTGCCGCCGGGACTTTCGTGCTTTGGTCTTAGGTCAGCAGCTTTTGCAGCATGGTCAGCAGATCCTCGGGGCGGATCGGTTTTTCCAGCACCGGCACGCCCATCTGGCCGCAGGCCCGGCTGAGTTCCGAGGCACGCCGGGCCGAAACGACGATGGCCGGCAGCGCGCGACCCGCCGCCTCGCGCAGCGCCATGATCGCATCCAGCCCGGTGTCGCCATTGTCGAGATTGTAGTCAGCAATCACCACATCCGGGGGCTCATCACCCATCTGCGCCAGCGCCTCGGCAATGCCGCCTGCGACGCGCGGCACCATGCCCAGCTGGTCCTTGAGCACCAGTTGCAGGGCGCGGCGCATCGCCTCGTCATTCTCGACCACCAGCGCAACAAGGCCGCGCAGCAACGGCGCCGTATCAAACCGCTCGGGCCGCGTCGGCTCGCATCCGGCCAAGATCAGCGGCAGGCTGACACGGAACACGGTGCCGCGCCCAGGTTCGCTGTCCATGGCGATCGGGTGGCCAAGCTTGGCACAGGCACGGCGCACGATAGACAGACCCAGCCCCATCCCCGGCGCGCTGTTTTCGCGCCCCAGGCGCTGAAACTCATCAAAGATGCGGGCACGGTCTGCGGCGGCAATGCCGATACCGGTGTCATAGGTTTCCAGCCAGGCGCGCTCACCACGTTTGCGAACACCTACCAGAACGCCACCGTGCTCGGTGTATTTTATCGCATTCGAAATGAGGTTCTGCGCAATCCGCCGCAGAAAGGTCGGATCGCTTTCCACCACCGCCGAGGTCGGCGCAAAGCTTAGCCGCAGGCCTTTGGCTTCGGCCATCGGCGCATATTCGACGGCAAGGCGGCGAAACAGCTCACCCAGATCGACGGGCTTGCGCTGGAACTCGATGCGCTGACTGTCGAGGCGTGAGATATCCAGCACCGCGTGCATCAGCTCTTCGACCGATTCAAAGGCACCGGACAGGCGGTCGGTCAGTTCGCGCTGCAACGGATCCAGCGAGGTGTCCTTGAGCGCCGACAGAAACAGCTTGGCCGCCGAAAGCGGCTGCAACAGATCATGGCTTGCCGCGCGCAGAAAGCGGGTCTTTGAGCGGTTCGCCTCTTCGGCGGCAGCGCGGGCGACGGCCAGTTCACGATTGCGCTCGGACAGGTCGGCCAGCGCCTGCTCAAGCTCTCGGGTACGGGCCTGAACCTCTTGTTCCAGCGCCACGGCGGCCTGAAACATCGACCATGCCGAGCCGCGGCTTTCCTCAAGCCGGTCGATGCGTTCGACCAGCACATCGGCGATGCGCGTCAGCTTTTCGACCCGCCGGTGCGGGCTGTCGTCGTCGCGCAGAAACATCTGTCAGCTCGGCGCCGGTGGCATCAGCGCCATGCCGACAAAGGTCTGGTTCACATGCATGCCGCTGTATTGCTCACCATAGGTGTTGAAACCAGCCACGCGATAGCGGGCGAAAAGCTCGGACATCTCCTTGTCCATTCCCGCCCGCTCCAGCGCCAGTCGCCGCAGCACGCAGTCAAAGCCCAGAACCATCAGCGGCGGACGGGGCAGCGCGTCCAGCGTTTCGGCAAAGCCGCGCGTCATGTCCATCGCCTGCCCGATGGTCAGGATATGGCCGGCCTCGATCCCGGACAGCAGTTGCAGCCCCCCTTCGGGCGTAACCGCACGGATGGCACGGACGTGATGGCGCCGCCCGGTCTTGAGAAGCAGCGGGTGGCGGGCGAATTCGGTCGGTGTCAAGGCCTCGACCGGGATACCGGCCAGCCGGGCATATTCCTGTGCCGCGGGTTCGTCGTTCAATTGCTGGATGACACGGCTGTGCCGGTCAGCCGCGGTCACCACCGCGCGCCGGTCCGTGGGGCTGAAGTGCTGGAATGAAACCTCGGTCGCCACAAGGTCGGTCTCGATCAGCAAGAACAGCGCCGCACCGGGATGGGCCACGCCATCGACCATCTGACAGGTCGGCTCAAAGCGCATGCCCTCGGCACTGGACCCTCCGACGATAGGCAGGCCGGGGATCGCCGCATCAAGCGTCGCGGTCAGCACATCCTCTTGCCGGGCCAGCGCATCAGCCAGCAGGACGCCAAAGCTGGAGCGGCGCAGACCAGGGCGGAAATCGGCGTGAAAGCTGCGCAGCGTCGCCATCCATTCCGACACCGGCACCAGCGCCTGATCGCGCAAAAGGCAGACCCCGACCCGGAAACTGGCCGAAGGAAAACCCAACGCCGTCACCGTCCTGGCGCAATAGCCCTGTGGCCCGATCTCGCCCACGGATGAGCAGCCGACGACACGGCACCCCTCGCCCATGGCTTCGCGCAAGGCCGTGCCAAGGGCGGGCAGCCCCTCGGCGGGCATGCCGAAAAGCAGAACCAGCGCCGGTTTCAGCGGTGCCATGGCGGCGGCGATGCGCTGTGCGGTATCAGGACCGTCGGCCGGTTCAGACACGGCAATCGGCGCAGGCGGAGGCCGCCTGACCTGCTGGTCGGCGGCCTCGCTTTCGCCGGACCCCCGGCTGCCCGGCCATGGTTCGGGCGAGGCAGAGCTCATGCCGGGTCGAACAGCCTGACGCTATTGGCCAAAAGCACCGCCTGAGTGCGGCGGCGGGCGTTGATCTTGGACATGATCGCGGTGATGTGTGTCTTGACGGTGGCCTCGGCGATGGACAGCTCATAGCTGATTTCCTTGTTCGCCTTGCCCTGACAGATCAGCCGCAGGATTTTCATCTGCTGCGGCGTCAACGTTGCGAATCGGCGCGCCAGCTCGGCGCGGGCCGCGTCCTCTTCTCCGTCATGGTCGGGCTGATAGCTGTCGGGGGTTACCCGCTCACCCTCCCACATGCGGCGCAGGCTGTCGACCAGCGCCTCGCGGCCCAGGGACTTGCTGATATAGCCCTGTGCACCTGCCGCCATGGCGGTCGAGATCATCGCATTTTCCAGATCGGCCGAGATCATGGTGATTGGCACATCCGGGATCTGGCGCCGCAGGATGACAAGCCCTTCGGCACCCTTGGCATCCGGCAGGTTCAGGTCCAGAATCACCGCATCCGGCGCGCCCTGGTTGCGGATCTGCTCTTGCGCGGCAGCCAGGCTGCGCGCAGTGCGCACATTCCTTAGCCCAAAGCTGATCTTCAATGTCAGGGCTAAGGCGTCACACATCAGCGGGTGATCGTCCACGATCAGGATTTCGCGGACTCGGTCAGCGGTAAGCCTTGGCGTTGCGGCACGGTCATGCGACTGCATTTCGGCTGAGGCCATCGTTCTCCTCCCAAAGAAACGACAGAGGGCCGGGGATTGGCAAGCCGGCCTTGATGCGGCCATCTTAAGACCGCAGCCCGCTGGCGCAAGCCTGTTGGACCGTCGGGTACCATCTGTCTACAACTTCGGTGGTATTGGACGAAACTCCGGGCCATGGCAATTTGACCGTATCGATGGGGGAAAAGACCATGCAATTCAGCCGCAGAACCACCCTCCTGGCGGGGGCCGCGGCCCTTGTCGGGCTGGCCCTGCCTGCCTACTCACAAGGCAATGCCCGACTTCCCACCATCCGCATCGGCACGCTGGAGAACGGCACCGTCAACTGGGAAATCGAAACGATCCGCCGGCGCGGCCTTGATGTCGAGAACGGCTTTCGCCTGCTGCCGCTGATTCTGGCCGGCAATCCCGCCACTCAGGTCGCCATGCAGGGCGGAGAGGTCGATACCATCGTCTCGGACTGGCTGTGGGTGGCCCAGCAGCGTTCGCGCGGGACAGGATTCCGCTTTCTGCCCTACTCTACTGCCGTTGGCGGGGTAATGGTGCGCGCCGACAGCTCGGTGCAGTCGCTGGCTGATCTGAAGGGCAGAAAGATCGGCATAGCCGGCGGCCCGGTCGATAAAAGCTGGCTGATCCTGCGCGCATGGTCGCGCGAAAAGCTGGGAGAGGATCTGGCAGGCGTCACCGAGCAGGTATTCGGCGCGCCGCCGATGATCCTGAACGCCGCCGAAACGGGCGAAGTCGATGCCGCGATCAACTTCTGGCATTTTCAGGCCAAGATGAAGGCACGTGGCATGCGCGAGATCATCAATGTCGAGACAGCGGCCAGCGATCTGGGGCTGGATCCTTCGACGCCGCTTCTGGGCTATGTGCTGCGCGATGAATGGATCACCTCGAACCCGCAATTGGCCGAAGGGCTGGCCCGCGCCTCGCGCAGCGCCAAAGACATCCTCGCCAGGGATGATGCCGCATGGCAGGATCTGCGCCCGATCATGGAGGCCGCCGATGATGCCGAGTTTGAGGCGTTAAAGGCAGGCTGGCGCGCCGGTATCCCCGCCCATGGCCCGGTCGATGCCGAAAACGCGCAAAAGATGTTCGCCACCATGGCCGAGCTTGGCGGGGACGAGCTGACCGGAGGCGTCACCGCCCTGCCCGAAGGTCTGTTCTGGTGGCCGGAGTAAGGCTGGCGTGACGCAGACGCAGAACTCTCGTCCATCGCGTCCCGGTCTTGTGCCGGGGGTGCTGTCGGTCCTTGCCATGCTGGTGCTGTGGACGCTTGCCTCACAGCTGACCGACCGGCCCCAGACCCTGCCCGCACCATGGGAGGTAGCGGCGCGGATCCTGCGGCTTGCCTCGGGGGGCGAGCTGTGGCTGAACGGCGGCATGACCCTGTTCCGCGTCGCGGCAAGTTTCGCGCTGGCGATGGCGGCGGGAATGGCGCTGGGCCTGTGGATGGGGCGCAGCCGGGCAGCGGATCATTGGCTGAACCCCGGCCTGATCATCCTGCTGAATGTGCCGGCGCTGGTGGTGATCGTGCTGTGCTACATCTGGATCGGCCTGAACGAAACCGCCGCCATCCTGGCCGTCGCACTGAACAAGATCCCGGTCGTAACGGTAATGATCCGTGAGGGCACGCGGGCGCTGCGCCCCGATCTGGACGATATGGCCCGTGTCTTTCGCATGTCACCCCTGACCCGGCTGCGTCATATCGTGCTGCCGCAGCTTGCGCCCCATATCGCCGGGGCGGCGCGGGCAGGTATCTCGCTCATCTGGAAAATCGTGCTGGTGGTCGAATTCCTGGGCCGCTCAAACGGGGTGGGGTTCAAGATCCACCTGCTGTTTTCCAGCTTTGATGTCGAGGGCGTGCTGGCCTGGGCTTTGGCCTTTGTCGCCGTCATGCTGGCGATCGACCTGTTCCTGCTGCGCCCGGCAGAACGCCGCGCCAATCGCTGGAGGCAGGATGCGGCTTGACCTTGAAGCGAAATCCTTTGGTCCCCGGCAGGTGCTGGGGACGCTGACACTGTCCGTCACGCGGGGCGAGCGGCTGGCTATTCTGGGACCTTCTGGCATCGGGAAATCGACGTTGCTGCGCATCCTCGCAGGGCTGGACCGGCAGTATCAGGGCCAGTTGCAGGGTGCCGAACGCCTCGCCATGGTATTCCAGGAGGCGGTGTTATTGCCATGGCGCGATGCAGTAGCGAACATCACCCTGCCCACCGGCTGCGACGCAACGACTGCACGCGACTGGCTTTCAGAGGTCGGGCTTGAGGGGCATGAGACGAAATTCCCCCGCCAGCTTTCGGTTGGCCAGCAGCGGCGGCTGGCGCTGGCGCGCGCCTTTGCCGCCGGACCGGATATCCTGCTGATGGACGAACCCTTTGCCTCGCTTGATGCCGCGACAGCGGCACGAATGCTGGCCCTGACCGATGCGCTGCTGAACCGGACCGGCGCGGGGGCTGTACTTGTCACCCATGACCCGGCCGAGGCGCGCACACTGGGGGCGCTGGCCCTGCATCTTGGCGGCTGTCCGGCCCGGTTTCAGAAAGACTGATCCCAGACCCGGCCTTCGGTATCCTCGGCATGAACCGTGACCGGCCCCTGCCCGGGTGTATGCGCAAAGCGAAAGACCGGATCCTCGGAAATCGAAATCCCGGCATCCATGGTGAACAGCATGGCATCACCCTGTTTCACCTCAAGCGTCTGGATGAACTCGGCCGGGATGGTCAAAAGCGTCACCTGATCGCGCTGCAGGCCCGAAAAGTTGGGATGCCGGATCATCAGCGTGCCAATCTGGCGGCCTGCGTCCTCGGCCTGACGAAAGCGCATCTCGCCCATGGTGGCGCGCACCTCGTCCATGCTTTTGCCCGCCGGGGCCGCACAACCGCCCGAAGCCTTGACATAGCGCCCCGCCATCACCTTGCGCCCGTCGGCAAGCGTGGCGATGGCGCGCAGGTCGGAATAGCTGTCGACCCGCACCCGCACCTCAAAATCCAGGGGCATCAGCGCCTCGCCAAAGGTGAACTCGGCCGCGACCGGGGCGGGGTTGCCGTCCACCACCAGCGCCAGGGACCGGATCGCCGGGGCCCCGGGCGGCTGGGTGATCCGCACCGGCACCAGCGCCGGGTTGTCGGCGCGCGGCGGCGCGTCAAGGTCAAAGATCGCCGGGTCGGTCGGCGGCTCTTCCTCGGTGCCGATGACGGCAAGCCGCATGTCGTCCCACAGGGGCGAGGGCTGCATCGGGTTCGTCACCCCGGCCACCGCAGCACCCGAAGCAAGGATCAGCGCCGTCAGCAGAACAGCCGGTCTCATGATCGCTTCTCCCTCGTCATGCGGCGATAGACCAGAACGGTGGAATCGCTGGCCGCCTCGGCCTCGGTATTGGCGCGCAGCCGGGCGTTCAGGGACGAGCGTGAACAGACCGGATCGGTCGCCCGCGGGTCATTGGCCAACGCCATGGCCTGACAACGGCAGCCGCCAAAGTCGATCTCGCGCCGGTCGCATGAGGCACAGGGCTCGGGCATCCAGCCGGTACCGCGAAACGCGTTGAATGCCGCGCCGTCATGCCAGATCCGCGCCAGCGGCACCTCACGCACGTTTTCAAACGTCAGCCCCGCGATGGTCTGCGCGGCATGGCAGGGCAGGACCGTGCCATCGGGCGCCACGTTCAGCCCGGTCGATCCCCAGCCGCCCATGCAGCTTTTCGGATAGGCCGCCAGATGGTCGGCGGGCACATAGTCGATGACCATACGGCCCAAAAGACGGCGGCGGGCCTCATCCACCACCTCGCGCGCACGGACTGCCTGCGCCTGCGTCGGCATCAGCGGGCGGCGGTTGAGGTCGGCCCAGCCGTGAAACTGGACGGTCGCCACCTCGATGCGGCGGCAGCCCAACTGCTCGGCAAGGTCGATCATCTCGGGCAGGCGGTCGAGGTTCTGACGATGGACCACCGCATTCAGCGTCAACGGAAAGCCCAGCGCGCGCACCCATTCGGCCACCTGCATCTTGCGGGAAAAGCTGCCGCCATAGCCGCTGATCCAGTCGGCCGTCTCGGCGTCGATCCCCTGCAACGACAGCTGGACGTGATCCACAATACCATCCAGTTCACGCAGCCGCGCCTCGGTCAGGCCGATGCCCGATGTGATAAGGTTGACATATAACCCCGCATCCCGGGCCGAAGCGGCGATCTCGGTCAGGTCACGACGCGAGGCGGGCTCACCCCCCGACAGATGCACATGCAGCACCCCCAGATCGGCGGCCTGCCGGAACACATCGGCCCATTCCGCGGCCCTGAGCTCGGCACTGACCCGCGTCAGCTCGACCGGGTTCGAGCAATAGGGACAGGCCAGCGGACAGCGATGCGTCAGTTCGGCCAGCATCGCCATGGGCAGGCCGACGCTGACCGGGTTGCCGTCGATGTCGCGGGGAACGCAATCGCCTCTCATGCCGCGCCTCCGTCCAGAAACACCATACGCCGGTCGACCAGATCACGCAGAAACTCCTGCACATCGCCCTCGATCTGTTCGGCCGGGGCGTCATAGCGGGAACAAAGCGTCAGGATCACCTCGGCAAGGCTGCGCTTGCCGTCCAGCTCTGACAGAATGGCGTGGCCGACCGGATCAAGCTGGATCACCCGCTCGGGCGCCAGCAACACGCGCAAACCGCGCACCCGGTCGTCATGCAGCCTGACCCCGCGCGGCAGATAGGGCACCGCAGCGCCGCTGATGCGCGCGCCGCTCATGAAACCGCAGCAGCAGCAAGCGCCGGGTTCAACATCCCCTCGCCCGGCTGCCATGCGCCCGGGGGAATACGGCCTTCGACATAGCCATGCCACAAAGCGTCAAGCTGGGCCCACAGAACGTCGGTCTTAAAGGTCAGCGCCGCAGCCGCCGCGTCCTGTTTTTCCCGCGTGTCAGCATGGTCAAGCACATAGGTCAGGCCAAATTCGACATCCTTCGGGGCCTCGCTCAGCCGGTTACGGAAATAGGCAAGACTGGCCTCATTGGCGAAATCGTAATGCCTCAGCAGACCCTCGATACGCTCGGCATGAATCCTGGGCGCAAACATCTCGGTCAGGCTGGCGGCCACCGCATCAAGCAAGGGCATGTCGCGCACGAAACGGACATAGGCATCGACGGCAAAGCGCGTTGCCGGCATCACGCCCACCCCGCTTGCGACGTAATCGGGATCAAGCCCGACGGCATGGGCCAGCGCAAGCCAGCGCCGGATTCCGCCGCCCTGATCGGGATCACCGTCGTGATCCTCGATCCGGTGACGCCAGATGCGGCGCAACTGCGGGTCCTCGACGCGCGACATGAAGGCGGCGTCCTTCATCGGGATGCGCGACTGATAGTACCAGCGGTTGATCACCCATGCCCGCACCTCGTCCGGCGTGCATCGCCCGCCGTGCAGGCGTTTATGGAACGGGTGACGGTCATGGTAACGCTCGGCGCCGATGCGGCGCAGACGCTCATGAAATCCGGCGCGGGTCTGCGCGTGGCGGTCGGCTGATGTCATGGCACGATCTCCATGCCGTCATGGCCAACCTGCCAGCCTGCCGCCTGCGCCTCGGCGCGCTCGGGGCTGGCCGGATCGACCAGAGGGTTGGAATTGTTCAGATGCACATAAATGCGCGCGCCCAGATCAAGGTCGCGCAGCGCCTCAAGGCTGCCGCCGGAACCCGAGACCGGGACATGTCCCATCCGCCGCCCGGTCTTGGCGCCAAGACCCGCGCGCAGCATCTCGTCATCGGTCCAAAGGGTGCCGTCAAACAGCAGCGCATCCGCCCCCGAGATCCGCGCCCGCAGCCAGTCAGGCACCGAGGCACAGCCGGGGATGTAAAAGACGCGTCGCCCTCTGGCAGTCAGCTCGACCCCGACGGTCTGTTCTCCGACAAGATCGGTTCGGACCTCGTCGCCCTCAAGGTAAAGCGGCACCTTGCCCGGCACGGCAAAAAGCGTCGCGCCAAGGCCGGGCGCAAGTTCAAAGCGGGTGTCAAGCGTCACCGCCCGCCGCAAAACCAGTTGCGGGTTCAACGCCGACAGTATCGGATTAGCCGCCAGCACCGCATGGATAGCTGGCGTGGCGAACAGGTCGAACCCCTGCCCTTCGCGCAGGGTCAGCAATCCGGCGACATGGTCGATATCACCATTGGTCACCAGAACCGAACAAATCGGAGAGCCGCGCAACCCCTCGGGCCGCAGGGCAGGCGTCACGGCCAATTGCTGGCGCAAGTCGGGCGAGGCGTTGACCAACGCCCAGTCCCGGCCATTTGCGGAAACGGCAATCCCGCTTTGGCTCATGGCGGGAATGCGCCCTGCACGCGCGGCGTCACAGTTGCGGCAGCCACAGTTCCACTGCGGCACGCCACCGCCAGCGCCGGTGCCGAGAATCACGATGCGCATGGGAAAGGCTCCGGCAGGCCCGGCACCCGATCAGGTGGGAACCGGGCCCGGGTTGTCACCGGCGGGTCAGAACAGGACCGGCTCGTCCTCGGCCGGGGCATACATGTTGATTTCCATGCCGCAGGTGATTTCCTTCGGCGCGGGTTTGGTCCAGGCCATATGGGTCTCCTCCTCCAAAGCGTCCACAGCAGATGCGGACAGCCCGATGTTAGGCTGCTTGCGCCATCAGTCAACGCGCCAAAGGTCGTAGATGGAACACGGCGCGACGCTGTGCTAGCCTGCCTGTCCGAAAGGAAAGCGGATGTTTCATCTGGTGCTTGCGGCCTGTCTGGCCGCCCACCCCGACGCCTGCAAATCGCGCCTGCTGCCCGCCGGCGATGCCCAGACGCGCGAGGATTGCGAGGCACGGGCCGATCCCATTGCCCGCGACTGGCTGGCCCGCCACCGCGATCTGGTGGCCAACGGCGGGACGCATTGCGTCGAAGCCTCGGAACTGCCTGCCCTGACCGTGCAAGAGGTGGCGCCGGGGGTTCATGTGCATCAAGGCGTGATGGCGCAGATTTCACCCCAGAACCGCGGGCGGATCGCCAACCTTTCGTTTATTGTCGGCGATACGGTGGCGGTGATCGACGCAGGCGGCAGCCGGGCCGAGGGTGAGGCGCTTTACGCCGCGATCCGCCAGATCACCGACAAGCCGGTCAGCCATCTGATCCTGACCCATATGCACCCCGATCACATCCTGGGCGCCGAGGTGTTTTCCGAGGCTGGCGCCACCATCATCGCCGATGCCCGCCTGCCCGAGGCGGTGGCGCGGCGCGCGGAAAGCTGGATGGCCTCGACCGGGCGGCAGATCGGCGCGGCCGCCTTTGCAGGCACCAAGATCGCCCCGGTGGATCAGAAGGTCGAGGCACCGCAGACCCTTTCCCTGGGGGCTCGTCAGTTACATCTTGCGCCCGTCCCAGCCGCCCATACCGGCAGCGACATGACCGTGCTGGACGAGGAAACCGCGACGCTGTTCACTGGCGATCTGGTGTTTCTGGGCCTTACCCCCTCGCTTGACGGGACGCTGGCGGGCTGGCTGAACTGGATCGGGCAAAAACCAGATCCCGAACCGGCACTGATCGTCCCCGGCCATGGCCCGGTTTCCGAAAGTTGGGACGAGGCCGTGACGCCCGAACGCCACTACCTGACGACGCTGCGTGACGAAACACGCAAGGCGATCGCCGATGGCCTGCCCCTGTCGCAGGCGATTCCAGCCATCGTCGCCGGAATGAAACCCGTGTCAGAGGGCTGGGCAGATTTTCAGGCCACCACGGCGCGCAATGCCGCCGCTGCCTATGCCGAACTGGAATGGGAATAGATTGCCTCGCCCGCGCTCAGGTGTAAGAAGATTGTTGCGCGCATAACGGAGTACGGGCAATGGCATATCTGGTTCGGCAAGGTCTCTTCGCCGCAATCCTGGGCGGTTTGATCGTCTCGGGCAGCGCATGGGCGCAGGACTGGCAGATTCCCGACCGACGATTGTCGCTGCAGCCGGATACCGACCTGCCCGGAGGCGATCTGGGCCCGATCTTTGACACCACGCTGCAAGCCTGCGTGCAGGCCTGTCTTGCCAATGCCGACTGCCGCGCGCTGACCTATAACGAACGCGCAGGTGCCTGTTTCCCAAAGGGCGCTGACACCGGCGCGCCCACCGCTTTTGTGGGGGCGATCTCGGGCCGGGTCGTGGCGACCTCGGCCGAAGAGCGTCTGCGCGCGGAATCGCGCTCGGCCGCCGCACCCTTTATCGCCGCGACCGATCACGAAGCCGCACGTAATCAGGCGCGAACCTTCCCCGCCATGCATCCGGCAATCGGCCCAAGCGCCACCGCCCAGATGGCCGTCGAGGCCGAGAACGGCGGCGGCCTGCTTTACGCCTCACAGCTCATGGCCTCTCTGGTCGCGCGCGACGACCGGGCCGAGGACTGGACGAACCTTGCCCGGCTGACGCTGTACATCAGCGATCAGGGCGACCGTCAGGCGTCGTCCTCGATCGCCAATATGGCAATCAACGGCTATCTGCGCGCGGGCGAGGATGCGGTCGCGGCGCGGGCGCTGTCGTGGCTGGCCATGGCATGGGAGCGGCTGGATCGCGGTCGCGATGCGCTGGCGGCACTGCGCCTGGCGGCAAAACTTTCGCCCGGCGACGGCTCGATCGCGCAGGCGCTTGAGGAATCCGAAGCCCGCAACGGCATGCGCATCACCAATACGCAGATCGAGGCCGAGGGCCGGATGCCGCGTTTCTGCGCCATCATGTCCCACAAACTGTCCGAGGCCACCGATTACGCACAATTCCTGCGCCTGCCCGGTCGCGACCTGACGGTCGAGGCCAGCGGCGACCGTCTTTGCGTTGCCGGGCTGACCCACGGGCAAGAGGTCGAACTGACGCTGCGCGCTGGCCTGCCCTCGGCCGATGGCGAGGCACTGGCACGCGATGTCACGCTTAAAGGCTATGTCCGCGACCGCGCGCCCTCGGTGCGTTTCCCCGGCCGCGCCTATGTGCTGCCCGCCTCGGGCGATCAGCGGCTGTCAATGGTCACGGTCAATGCCGACACGATCAGCCTGCGCCTGCTGCGCATCTCGGACCGTAACCTGATCCGCGCCATGGCCGAGGACATGTTCGCCACACCTCTGGACAGCTGGCAGGCGGATTACTTCAGCGACCGCATGTCGCGCGAGATCTGGAAGGGCACGGCACAGGTCGCCAGGCCCATGGGTCAGCAGACCATGAACCAGGAGCTGACGACCAGCCTTGCCATCCCCGCAGAGGTCGGTCCGCTTGAACCCGGTATCTATATCCTCGAAGCCGGGATCGAGAATGAAAGCGTGCAGGACACTGGCCTTGCAACGCAATGGTTCGTGATCTCCGACTTTGGGATTTCGACCTTCTCGGGCGCGGACGGGCTGACGGTCGCGGTGCGCAGCCTTGCCGATACTTCGGCCAAGGCCGGGGCCGAGGTGGCGCTGATCAGCCGCTCGAACGAAGTTCTGGCCAAGACAGTAACCGACGATCAGGGCGTTGCCCATTTCGCGCCGGGCCTCGCGCTTGGCAAAGAAGGCGCCGCCCCAGCACTGGTTACCGTGACCGAATGGCAGGGCGACGGGGCCGAACGCGCGCCGCGTGACATGGCCTTCCTGTCGCTGTCCGATCCTGAATTCGACCTGTCGGATCGCGGGGTCGAGGGCCAGCCGCCTGCGCCGCCCATCGACCTGTTCGTGACCACCGACCGCGGCGCCTATCGCGTCGGCGAGACGGTGAATGCCACCATCCTTGCCCGCAATGCCGAGACAAGGGCGCTTGAAAACCTGCCGCTGACCGCCGTGATCCTGCGTCCCGACGGGGTCGAAGCGACGCGCCTGCCTGCACAGGACGCCGGCGCGGGCGGCAGCACCGTCAACTGGCAGATCCCCGGCAACGCCCCGCGCGGCACCTGGCGGCTGGAACTGCGGACCGAGGCGGACGGCCCCGCTTTGGCGACCGCCCGCATACTGGTCGAGGATTTCCTGCCCGAGCGGATCGACTTTACCCTGCGCCTGCCGGAAGGCCCGGCCCGCGCGGGCGACCAGCTGGATCTGTCGCTGTCGGCGCACTGGCTCTTTGGTGCGCCGGCTGGCAACCTGCCGGTCGAAGGGCAGTTGCGCCTGTCGCCGACCCGCAGCCTGCAAGGATTTGATGGCTATGTCTTTGGCCGCCACGACGACGACACAGCGCCTGTGACCGAAAGCCTGCCCGCCGGTGTCACCGAGGCACAGGGCGGGTATGAGACGCAGATCCCGCTGCCCGAGGCTGAACAGCTTGGCGCACGCCCCGTTCAGGCCGAGGTGGTGGTCGACATCCGCGAAGGCGCGGGCCGCCCGGTCGAGCGCACCGAATCGCGTATCGTCATGCCCGAAGCCCCGGTCGTCGGCATCCGTCCGATGTTCGAAGGCGATACAGTTTCAGAAGGCACCGAGGCACGCTTTGCGCTGATGGCGGTCGGCCCCGACCTGAAACCTGAGGCTCAGCCGGTGCGCTGGGTCCTGAACCGCATCGACACCGAATATCAGTGGTACTCGCTCGGCGGCCAGTGGAACTGGGAGGTCATCACCAGCCGCACCCGCATTACCGAAGGCGTGGCAGAACCGGGCGAGTCCCCGGCCGAGATTTCGGCCCCCGTCGAATGGGGCGAATATGAACTGGTGGCGGAGCTGGCCTCGGGTCAGGGCGGTCCCAGCTCGGCCCGGTTCTATGCTGGCTGGGGCGCTATCGCCAATTCCGGCACCGAGACACCAGACCGGTTGAAGGTCGTTCTGGACAAGCCCGCCTATCGCAGCGGCGACACCGCACGCGTCCGGGTCGAGGCCGCCAGCGACGGGCTGGGCCTCGTCTCGGTCCTGTCGAACCGGCTGGTGTCGATGCAGACCGTGGCGCTGAAGGCGGGCGACAATACCGTGGACCTGCCCGTCACAGATGAATGGGGCGCCGGCGTCTATATCACCGTCAGCGCCATCCGTCCGCTGGGCGACACCAAGCCCGGCGACCGCCAGCCGGTCCGGGCGCTGGGTCTGGCCCATGCCGCAGTTGACCCGGGCGATCGCCAGCTTGCAGCCAGCTTTGAAGCCCCGGCCGAAACCCGGCCGCGCGGCGTGATTCCGGTCACGCTCAAGGTTGATGGCGCGGCAGGCGAAACCGTTCATGCCACCATCGCGGCTGTCGACCAGGGTATTCTGAACCTGACGCGCTTTCAGCCGCCGAACCCCTCGCAGCACTATTTCGGCCAGCGTCGTCTGGGCGTCGCGCTGCGCGACCTTTACGGGCGTCTGATCATGCCGACGGGCGCCCCGGATGGCGCGCTGCGCGAAGGGGGTGACGCAAACCTTGCCGGCAGTACCGAGGCACCTCCGCCCACCGAAAAGCTGATGAGCTGGTTCTCGGGGCCCGTCACGGTGGGCGCGGATGGCAACGTCACGGTCGAGATCCCGGTCGGAGACTTTAACGGCGAAGTGCGCCTGATGGCCGTGGTCTGGTCCACCAAGGGCGTCGGCCAGACCGATGCCTCGGTTCTGGTGCGCGATCCGGTGGTGATGACCGTCACCGCCCCCGCCTTCCTTGCCCCCGGAGACCGGGCACAGGTCGGGCTGCGCCTGACCCATGCCTCGGGTCCTGCGGGCGAGGTGCGGCTGGCGGTCGAACAGGTCAGCGGCTCGGCTCCGCTGACGACCAGCCTGCCCGTGGACAGCGTGACGCTGGCCGAAAAAGCCGAGGCGCAGGTCCAGATGCCCGTCACAGCAGGCGAGGCCGAAGGGATTGCCAATCTGCGGCTTACCCTGACCACGCCCGATGGCGAGGCACTGACCAAGGATATCGCCATCCCCGTTTCGCTGAACGAGGCCGATATCCAGCGTCAGGACCGTCTGGTCATCGAGCCGGGCCAAAGCCTGACCATCCCGCCCACGCTGATGCAGTCCATGCTGCCAGGGGCCGAGGTGACGGCCGCGCTCGGCCCCTATGGCCGGCTGGATGTGGCGGGCGCCCTGATGCGGCTTGCGCGCTATCCCTATGGCTGCACCGAGCAGCTGACCTCGGGCGCGATGCCGCTGCTTTACCTGCCAAGCCTTGCCGCCGCCGAAGGGATGGAGGGCGAGGACACCTCAAAGCAGGTCCAGCGGGCAATCGACCAGATCCTGACCCGCCAGAGCTCGAACGGCGGTTTCGGCCTGTGGTACGCGGATTCCGGCGATCTGTGGCTTGAATCCTATGTCACCGACTTCCTGTCGCGGGCACGGGCTGCTGGCTATCGGGTTCCCGACACCGCATTCGACATGGCGATCAACAACCTGCGCAACCGCGCCAATTACGCTACCGAACCCGGGGCCGCCTCGGCCGATGAAAACGCCGCCCTTGCCTATGCACTGACTGTACTTGCGCGTGAACGGGCGGCGACGGTGGGTGATCTGCGCTATTATGCCGATACCGCAGCCGGGTCATTCTCGACCCCGATGGCGGCGGCGAACCTTGGTGCGGCACTGGCCTCTTACGGCGACCAGCAGCGGGCGGACCGGATGTTCACGCAGGCGCACAACCTGCTGAACCTCGGCGCGCCCGAGGCCTATTCCTATCGCGCCGATTACGGCACCAAGCTCCGCGACGGTTCTGCTGTTCTGGCACTGGCGGCCGAGGCAAAAACGCAGGCGATTGATACTACCGACCTGTCCGGCCAGATCGCCCAGCGTATCGCCCACGCCGAAGAGGCCGGACGCAGCCTTTCGACGCAAGAAGCGGTCTGGACGGTGCTGGCGGCGCAATCGCTCTTTAGCTCGACCCCGGCGGCGACGCTGAACGGGGTGGCGCTGAATCAGCCGGTGGTGAACCTGCCTGCGGACGCCAGCATCGCCAATAACGGCGACCGCCCGCTTGAGGTGACGCTGACCGCGACCGGCAAGCCGCAAGGCCCGGTTGCGGCGGGTGGGAAAGGCTACACGATCTCGCGCAGCTATTTCAGCATGGAGGGCAGCCCGCTTGACCCCGAGACGGTGAAGCAGGGCACCCGCATGGTGGTGGTGGTCGAGGTCTATCCGCACTCCGAAGGCGGCGGGCGTCTGGTCATCGCGGACCCCTTGCCCGCAGGGTGGGAAATCGACAACCCGAACCTGCTGCGCGCAGGCGATGTGTCGTCGCTCGACTGGCTTGAGGCAGAAACCTCGACCGAAATGTCCGAGTTCCGCGCCGACCGCTTTGCCGCAGCGCTGACCTGGACCTCGGCGGAAAGCTTCAAGCTGGCCTATATCGTCCGCGCCGTGACGCCCGGCGATTTCCGCCAACCCGCCGCCAGCGTCGAGGATATGTACCGGCCCGAATACCGCGCCTGGTCGGACAGCGGCACGGTGACGGTCACCCCTTAAGCCAAAAGGGGGACGAAAGCATTGCTTGCCCCGCGACGTCGGGGCGGGCAATATTCCGGGAATCGTGTAAGGAAGGGAGGAAGCCTTGCCCGAGACCCGCCCGGTTGCATCACCCCCGCTGCGCCACGAAGACCGCGTGGTGCAGGCCTTGCAATCGCCCGCCGCTGTCAGCCGGCTGGCGGCAAGCTGGCGCCGCTCGATGCTCAAGCACGGGCTGGACCCGACGCGTCCGCCCGAACCCCGCCGCCTGACCGAGCGTGAACTGTCCGGGCGGATCGAGCGTATGGACCGTTTCATCGCCGTCGCCCGGCCACAGCTTGACCAGCTGTTTCAACTGGTCTGCCCCACGGGCTGCAACCTGCTGCTGACAGATGCGGACGGCATCGTGCTGGAACATCGCGTCAGCGAGGGGGATGCCGCGACCTTTCGCGGCTGGGGCCTGTGGCGCGGCATGGACTGGTCCGAAGAGGTGCAGGGCACGAATGGCATCGGCACCTGTCTGGCCGAAGGTCGGCAGGTCACCATCCACCGCGATCAGCATTTCTATGCCCGCAACACCGGCCTGTCCTGTATGGACGCCCCGATCTGGGGACCGGACGGGCGGATCATCGCTGCACTCGACGTCAGCTCTGCGCGCGCCGATCACACCGAACGCCTGAACGCGCTGATCGCCGCACAGGTTGCCCATAGCGCCCGGGCGATCGAGGCCGCGTTCTTTCGCGCCTCGTTCCCCGGCGCGCGCATCATCACCGCCGGGGCCGAAGGTGCCGAGGACGGAACGCTGCTGATCGCGGTGGACAAGGATGATCTGGCCATCGGCGCAAACCGCGCCGCACGCCGCGCCTTTGGCCTTGAGAAAGAGGGGCAGTTGCGCCCCCGCCCGGCCGCCGACCTTTTAGGCCGCCAGGACGAAGGGTCAGGCTTTGAACGCGCCGAACGTGCAGCCGTGATTCGTGCCCTTGCGCGGACACAGGGGAACGTCTCGGCCGCGGCGCGTGCGCTGGGGGTCGGGCGTGCGACGCTGTACCGCCGCATGGCACGGCTGGGGATCGAGGAAAATCCGGGGCGAGTGTCTCGCCCCTGAAACACATCGGCGCGGCGATGCAGCCCCCCAAGTTGACCGGTTACGGCGCGCACCCCACCCTTTCAGGCAACCGGCAGGAGGAGCCGGGATGAGAGGAGAAACAAGATGCCGAACGATCAGACGCATCCCTTCCGGGGCGTGAACGCGCTGCCTTTCGAGGCACGCTATGACAACTTCATCGGCGGCAAGTGGGTGGCGCCTGTCTCGGGCAAGTATTTCACCAACACCACGCCGATCACCGGGGCCGAAATCGGCCAGATTGCGCGTTCGGATTCCGGCGATATCGAGCTGGCGCTGGATGCCGCCCATGCCGCCAAGGAAAAATGGGGCGCAACCAGCCCGGCCGAGCGCGCGAATATCATGCTGAAGATCGCCGACCGGATGGAGCAGAATCTGGAACTGCTCGCCACGGCCGAAACCTGGGACAACGGTAAGCCCATCCGTGAAACCATGGCCGCCGACCTGCCGCTGGCCATTGACCATTTCCGCTATTTCGCCGGGGTGCTGCGCGCTCAGGAAGGCGCGATCAGCCAGATCGACGATGACACCGTAGCCTATCACTTCCATGAGCCGCTGGGTGTCGTCGGCCAGATCATCCCGTGGAACTTTCCGCTGCTGATGGCGTGCTGGAAGCTGGCCCCCGCTTTGGCTGCCGGCAACTGCATCGTGCTGAAACCCGCCGAACAGACCCCGGCCAGCATCATGGTCTGGGTGAACCTGATCGGCGATCTGCTGCCCCCGGGCGTCCTGAACATCGTCAACGGTTTTGGGCTTGAGGCAGGCAAACCTCTGGCTTCGTCGAGCCGCATCGCCAAGATCGCCTTCACCGGGGAAACCACCACCGGCCGGCTGATCATGCAATATGCGGCTGAAAACCTGATCCCGGTGACGCTGGAGCTGGGCGGGAAATCCCCCAACATCTTCTTTGCCGATGTGGCGCGCGAAGACGACGACTTCTTCGACAAGGCGCTGGAAGGCTTTGCGATGTTCGCGCTGAACCAGGGTGAGGTCTGCACCTGCCCGTCGCGCGTGCTGATCCAGGAATCGATCTATGACCGGTTCATGGAGCGCGCAGTCCAGCGGGTCAAATCCATCAAGCAGGGCGACCCGCGCGAAAGCGACACCATGATCGGCGCGCAGGCGTCGAGCGAGCAAAAGGAAAAGATCCTCAGCTATCTCGACATCGGCAAGAAAGAAGGTGCCGAGGTTCTGACCGGCGGCAAGGCAGCTGATCTGGGCGGCGAACTGTCGGGCGGCTATTACATCGAGCCGACGATCTTCCGCGGCCATAACAAGATGCGCATCTTCCAGGAAGAGATCTTTGGTCCGGTGGTCTCGGTCACGACCTTCAAGGATCAGGCCGAGGCGCTGGAGATCGCCAATGACACGCTTTACGGCCTTGGCGCCGGTGTGTGGTCACGCGACGCCAATACCTGCTACCGCATGGGCCGCGGCATCAAGGCGGGTCGGGTCTGGACCAACTGCTATCACGCCTATCCCGCCCATGCGGCCTTTGGCGGCTACAAACAGTCGGGCATCGGGCGCGAGACGCATAAGATGATGCTCGACCATTATCAGCAGACCAAGAACATGCTGGTCAGCTATTCACCCAGGAAACTGGGCTTCTTCTGACCGACAGGGCGGCCCCGCGATGGGGCCGCCTTTCCCCCCTGATCGGGACCAGAACCATGGACCGCGTTTCCGCCACCCCCGCCGCGCTGGCGTTTTTGGCCGAGATCGTCGCCGAGCACGGCCCAGTCCTTTTTCATCAGTCCGGGGGCTGCTGCGACGGGTCCTCGCCCATGTGCTATCCACAGGGCGAATTCCGCATCAGCGAACGCGACGTGAAACTGGGCGAGATCGGCGGCATGCCCTTTTATATCTCAGCCAGTCAATACGATGCCTGGAAGCATACCCGCCTGATCATCGACGTCGTGCCGGGCCGCGGTGGCATGTTCAGCCTGGACAACGGTCGGGAGCGGCGCTTTCTGGTGCGGTCCGAGATCTGCGGACTCTGACCGCGGCGCGGGCGTGCGAGCCTTCCCCAGCTGCTCGTGCGTCCGCCCCTGTTTTCCGGCCTCAGGCACGGGTCTGACGCGCCTCGTTCAACAGCATGATCGGAATACCGTCGCGGATCGGAAAGGCCAGACCGGCAGCATCCGAGATCAGTTCCTGAGCCGGGGCATCATAGCGCAGCGTCGTATGCGTCACCGGGCAGACCAGCGCCTCAAGCATATGACGGTCATAGCCGCGTTCGGTCGTCTCGGTCACTGAAGCATCTCCTCATTATCGCCGCCATGCAGGGCGTATTCCAACAGACCTTCCAGCAGCGCCCGACGCTCGGCCAGCGTCGGCGCCTCCAGCAGCGCCTGCTTTTCCTCGGGCGCCAGCGGCAGCAGCATCGACAGCGAATTGACCAGCGTTTCAGGATCCGAGGCTTCGGCCGCCTCCCAATCGGTGGACAGGTCGCGCTGCTCCATATAGCGGCCCAGGCGCGCCATGAAGGGCTGACGCTCAAAGCCCGGGTCCTCTTCGGCCTCAACGGCCAGATCATCCTCATAGCCGCGCCAGTCCACCTGACCGCGCAGATAGGGGGTAAAGCCCGGTCGCACCTCGCCAAGCCGGAAACGAGACTGCGCCTTCAGCGAAATCATCAGCCGCCCGTCGTCCAGTTCGGAAAAGGCAACGATCCGTCCCGCGCAACCGACCAGGGCCAAAGCCTCAAGCCCGCCCTCGGCCGGCTGGATCATTCCGACCAGCCGCGACGGGGTCTTCAGCACATCCTCGATCATCTGCAGGTAGCGCGGCTCAAAGATCTGCAAAGGCAGGCGGGTGCGCGGCATCAGGACCGCGCCCGGCAACGGGAACAGCGGAACCGTTTCGGGCAGGTCGATGCCCCGCGCCATCTCAGGCAAAGATCAGCGAGGACAGCCGCCGCCGCCCCTTCTGCGCCACCGGATCAGTGGGCTTGAGCGCATCAAAAATGGTCAAAAGCTGGGCCTTGGCCGCGCCATCGTTCCATTCCCGGTCACGACGAAAGGCCTCAAGCAACTCATTGATCGCCTCTTCGACCTGACCGGCGGCATGCAGCGCAGCAGCATAGTCGAACCGGGCCTGCTGGTCAGCGGGATCGGCCCCGACCTTCTGGCGCAACTCGTCCAGAGGGCCCGCGCTTGCGGCCTGACGGGTCAGCTGCAATTGCGCGCGCGCGGCCTCGACGGGCCCCGAGCCCGCCACGGCGGCAGGCACCTGCGCCAAGGCCTCTTCGGCGCGGTCCGCAGCGTTGGCGGCCAGATGTGCGCGGATCAGGCCACCCCAGGCAGCAGCATTCTCGGGCTCTTCGCCAAGGATAGCGGCAAAGGTCTCGGCCGCATCCTCGGGCGCACCTTCGGTGATCATGCTCTCGGCCGCTTCCAGCGCCTCGGCAAGCCCGCCGTCATCACCACCCAGAGCGACCAGCTTGTCAACGAACTGCTTGATCTGGCTTTGCGGGATCGCACCCTGGAAACCATCGACCGGCTGACCCTGGAAAAAGGCGTAAACGGTCGGGATCGACTGCACCCGCAACTGGCCAGCGATCATCTGGTTTTCATCCACATTGACCTTGGCCATGCGGACACGGCCCTTGTGGCGGGCAACCTCGGCCTCAAGCTGGGGACCAAGCGTCTTGCACGGGCCACACCATGGGGCCCAGAAATCGACAATTACCGGCACGTTCATCGAGGCTTCGACGACATCGGCCATGAAGGTCGCCTCGGTCACGTCCTTGATGATATCGGCCGGGGCGGTCGCGTCTTTAGGGGCAGAGCCAAGCTCGAGCATCAGATTTCCTCATTACAAAGGGTTGCCTCTTAGATGGCGCAGCCATGGACACGATGCAAGGTTACCCACCCATGAGGCAAGCCGCCTCAGAGGTCAAAGCTCGCCAGTACCGGCACATGATCGCTTGGCTGTTCCCAGCCACGCAGCGGCCGCAGGATGCGGCTGCCATGGCCCGCATTGGCGATATCCGGCGTTGCCCAGATGTGATCCAGACGCCGTCCCTTGTCGGCGGCATCCCAGTCACGGGCGCGATAGCTCCACCAGCTGTAAAGTAAGCCCTCAGGGATATCCTTGCGGGTGATATCCACCCATTTCCCGGCATCCTGCGTAGCCGAAAGATGCTCGACCTCGATCGGAGTGTGGCTGACGATCTTCAACAACGCCTTATGGTTCCAGACGTCATCTTCGCGCGGAGCAATGTTCAGATCACCCACCATGATCGAACGCGCAGGTTTGTCGGCATGAAAGACGTCCCGCATCTCGGTCAGGAAATCCAGCTTCTGGCCGAACTTGATATTCTGTTCACGGTCGGGAATGTCACCGCCTGCCGGAACATAGAAATTGTGGATGGTAACGCCGTTCTCAAGCCGCGCCGCGACATGGCGGGCATGGCCCAGCCCCGCATAGTCGCGGTCGCCCGCATCCTCGATAGGCAGTTTCGACAGGATGGCGACGCCATTGTAGCCCTTTTGCCCACGCGCGACGAAATGGCGATAGCCAAGGGCACGAAAACCCTCCAGCGGGATATTCTCGACCGGGCTTTTCGTCTCTTGCAGACACAGGATATCGGGCGCCTCCTCGGTCAGGAAGCGGGCGACCAGCGCCTCGCGCAGGCGAACCGAATTGATGTTCCAGGTGGCGATGGTGAACATGGCGGCTCCTTTTCCGGGACGGACCCTAGGGGCACAGCGGCCCCTTGTCCACCGGCCGAACCAGGGCAGCCGGCTTTCACCGGCCCATGACTTCTTCCGTGTTCAAATATCCACCTGGACCGCGCCAACGAAAACCCGGCCGCCGGCAGGGGCCGGGACCGGGCAAACATGTGGCCGCATCCTCCGGCCACCGGGCTTGGCGTTAAAACCCGCAAACCACGCGTGGGTTCCCTGACGCGGGCTGTGATCAGGCGACCAGACGATAGCCGCCGGATTCGGTCACCAGCAGCCGCGCGTTCGAGGGATCGGGCTCGATCTTCTGGCGCAGGCGATAGATATGGGTCTCCAGCGTATGCGTGGTCACACCCGCATTATAGCCCCAGACCTCGTGCAGCAGCACATCGCGCGGCACCACCCCGTCCTGAGCGCGGTAAAGGAACTTCAGGATATTGGTTTCCTTTTCCGTCAGGCGGATCTTGCGGTCCTTGGCGTCGATCAGCATCTTCATCGCCGGCTTGAACGTATAGGGACCAAGCTGGAAGATCGCGTCCTCGGACTGCTCATGCGTGCGCAGCTGCGCACGCAGCCGGGCCAGCAGGACCGGGAACTTGAACGGCTTGGTGATATAGTCGTTCGCACCCGAGTCGAGGCCAAGGATCGTGTCGGCATCGGTGTCATGTCCGGTCAGCATGACGACAGGGCATTTGACCCCCTGCTTGCGCAGGCGCTTGCACAGCTCGCGCCCGTCGGTATCAGGCAGGCCGACATCCAGCACCACAAGGTCAAAGATCGCGCCTTTGGTCTTTTCGACTGCCTCGTGGCCCGAACCGGCCTCGAACACCTCGAAATCCTCGGTGGCGACCAATTGCTCGGCCAGCGCCTCGCGCAGGTCCTCTTCGTCATCAACCAACAGGATCTTTTTCAGTCCGGCCATTCTTGCCTCCTATGGCGTTATGGCGGAAAACTGCGGCGGGGCGCGGTATGCGTCCAGCGGTTTGCAGCAATTCTCACATGGAGTTGTCGGAAATCCGTCCTATGTTTCAGATTGTTTCAACCAAGCTGGCCCGATGACCCTTATCCCGACCCTGACCGAAACACTTTCGCGCGCCCGCGCCGATCTGCGCATCGGCCTGCCGGTGATCATCGGCAGCCAGCTTGTCGCTGCGGTCGAAACGCTGCGCCCCGACCGGCTGGAGACGATGCGCGCCCTTGGGCCTGCGGTTCTGGCGATCACCGAACCGCGCGCCAGAACGCTGAAGGTACGGGTCTATGACCGGGATCTTGCACGGATCGAGGTGCCGCCGGATGCCGGTCTGGCGTGGCTCAGGGCCGTGGCCGATCCGGCTGGCGATCTGATGACGCCGATGAAAGGCCCCTTTCGCAGCCCCCGCGACGGTCAGGTGGACGCCCATCGCGCCGGGATCGCGCTGGCGAAATCTGCCCAGCTTTTACCCGCCGTTCTGGTCGTGCCGGTCCCCGAGCCACCCGAGGGGCTGACGCGCCTTTCGCCCGGTCCGGCGCTTGCACAGATGGCAACCGAGGCAGTGATGGCACCTGTCGCCGACGCCCGCCTGCCCCTGCTTTCGGCCGAAAATTCCCGCCTGCATATCTTTCGCCCCGACAATGGCGAGGCAGAACATTACGCGGTCGAGATCGGCGCCCCTTCGCGTGCCAAACCGGTGCTGACGCGGCTGCATTCAGCCTGTTTCACCGGCGATGTGCTGGGCAGCCTGAAATGTGACTGCGGACCTCAGCTGCATGCCGCGCTGACCGCCATGGGTCAGGCGGGCGAGGGCGTATTGCTATATCTTAACCAGGAGGGGCGCGGCATCGGCCTTGCCAACAAAATGCGCGCCTATTCTTTGCAAAATCAGGGATTTGACACGGTCGAGGCCAATCACCGCCTTGGCTTTGAGGATGATGAACGCGATTTTCGTATCGGCGCGGGCATCCTTAGAAAGATGGGCTTTTCCTCGGTCCGGCTGATGACCAACAACCCCAAAAAGGTCGCCATGCTGGAAAGTCACGGCATCAGCGTAGCCGAGCGTGTGCCGCTGATCACGCCCCGGAACCGCCACAATACGGCCTATCTTGATGTCAAAGCCGCGAAATCGGGTCATCTGCTGTGAGGCTGCTGCTGACGCCGATGGGATTGCGTGCAGGGTCGCGGGTCATTCCCTGCTCGGTCGGGCGCGGAGGCATCCGGGCCGACAAGCGCGAAGGAGACGGAGCCACCCCCACCGGCCGGCATCGGATCGTCGGGCTGCTTTATCGCCCCGACCGGCTGCCCCCGCCCAATGGCTGGGCGCGGCCTATCGTGCCGGGGGATCTGTGGTGCGACGCATCAGGCCATCCGGCCTATAATCATCCGGTCCGCGCACCTTTCGCCCCCAGTCATGAGGCGATGCGGCGGCCTGATCCGCTGTACGATATCGTGCTGATCACTGACTGGAACTGGCCCGATGCCCGACCCGGCAGGGGTTCGGCGATCTTTCTGCACCAATGGCGGCGGCCGGGCTTCCCGACCGCCGGTTGCATTGCCATGGCGCGGCGCGACCTGATCTGGCTGGCCTCGGCCGTCACGCCCGGCGATGTGCTGGAAATTCCCGCCCTTCCGCGTTGGCCGGCGCGCAAACGCGCCAGCCGACACGACAAGGACTGATACGGCCTACTGGGCCGTGTAGCCGCCATCCACCAGATGATAGCTGCCAGAGATGAAGCTGGCGCGGTCGGACAGCAAAAAGACAACCAGGCTTGCCACCTCTTCCGCGCGGCCAAGCCGGCCGATGGGATGGCGGGCGATCATCGCCTGCCTGACCTCCTGATCCATGTGGGACAGCAGCGCGGTGTCGATAAAGCCCGGGCCAACCGCGTTCACGCGGACGCCCTTGGACGAATATTCCAGCGCCGCGTTCTTGGTCATACCGACAACGGCGTGCTTGGCCGACACATAGGCACCGGCCCCCTGAAACCCGACCGAACCGAGGATCGAGGCCATGTTCACAATCGCGCCTCCGCCAGCTTCCAGAATGGCCGGGATGCCGTAGCGCATGCCGTAAAACACCGCGTTCAGGTTGATGTCGATGACCTTTTTCCAGCCATCCAGCGGGTAGTCGCCAGTCGGTTCGACAGGACCGCTGATGCCGGCATTGTTCACCAGAAGATGCAGCCCGCCCAGCTTTTTGGCAGCCTCGACAGCTTTGCGGACCTGTTCCGGGTCCGAGACATCGCCCACTACGGCCTCGGCCTTGCCGCCAGCCGCAATGATCTTGCCGGCGGTGGCACGGGCAGATTCCTCGTGCAGGTCGGTGACGACTACGGTCGCTCCCGAAGCGCCAAGCTCCAGCGCAATCGCTTCGCCCAGTCCCGAACCGGCCCCGGTAACAAGCGCGACCTTACCATCAAAACGAATATCCATTGCTGTTCTCCTGCGCTTATTAGTTAACCATCGTACTTGCCGCCGGGTGCGCAGTCCCGCAGCAGATCGTATAAATGCGGCAATTTCAAAAAGACTTTCCCGACCTAAAGAGGCCCGGTCTGCCACAAGCGGATCTTTAACCCGCCATGAGCAATATAGGGTCCCGGCTCGTAGAATGGTAGTCCCGTGGCCCGGGCAAGGGCGGCATCGCTGGTCACAAGTCCGATACGCCAGCCGGAAAAACGCTCGCGCAGCACCTCGCCCAAGGCGGCGTGCAGACCGAACAGCGGCCCCTTGTTTCCGATGCGGGCGCCATAAGGCGGATTGATGATGACCAGGCCGGGCGGACCTTCTGGTCGCTGCAAATCGCTGATTGGCAGATTCTCGAATTGGGTCCAGCTTTCCAGCCCGGCGCGACCCGCGTTTTCGCGACTCATACGGATCGCCCCTGCATCACGGTCACTGCCGTGATAGCGGATCGCTGCGGGCGCAGGCGGAATGGCGGGGGCGGCGCGCATACGTTCCCACAACTGCGCGTCAAAGCCGGGCAGTTGTTCAAAGGCGAAATGCCGCATCCGGCCAGGGGCAAGACCTGCCGCGATCTCAGCCGCCTCGATGACAAATGTGCCCGAGCCGCACATCGGGTCCAGCACCGGCTCGGCCCCGTTAAAGCCGCACAGACGCAAGAACATCGCCGCCATGGTTTCGCGCATCGGAGCTTTGCCGACCGCCTGCTTATGGCCGCGCCGGTGCAGCGACTCGCCCGAGGTGTCAAGGCTGAGGGTGCAAAGGTCGTCCTCGATCCGGACCTTTAGCGTGACCGGCGCGTCCTCGGCGATCGGCGCACCGATACTGTCACGCATGGCGGCCTCGATCCGTTGGATGATTGCGCCAGCGTGATAGATGCGGGATTTGCGGCTGGTGGCCTCGATCCGCACCGGCACGTCCGGGCGCAGCCAGTCGGCCCAGGGAAAGCGGCGCGCCCGTTTGTCCAGCTGCGCCGGATGCATGGCGCGAAACGCGCCGATGCGTGCCAGCACCCGCGTCGCGCCGCGAATTTTCAGGTTCGCGCGCCAGACCTCAGGCCAGCCGCCGGTAAAAGTCACACCGCCGGGCTGGATCCGGGCATCAAACCCAAGCTCGCGCGCCTCGGCGGCCAATGGCTCTTCCAGCCCCGGAGTGGCGACCAGAAATATCTCCATCCGCCCCGGATCAGCGGCAAGTGGCGCGGGTTCGGGCTGCGGTCGGGGTGCGGTTTTGGGTGCGGTTTTGGGGGTGCGGGGCTTCATCGGGGTCCGGCAAGCGAAAGGCCCCGCATCATGCGTCGGCGCGGGGGCGAAGGCAACCGCACCAATTATCCCCTGATTGGGGACAGTGTTCCCCGATTGCCGCCATTTCATGCCATCATGGCTAAGCCTATCTTAGCACCAACCCAGATAACGGAGACCTCAAATGGCTACCAGTGATGCCCCCATTCAGGTCAGCCGCGTGGCGCTGATCGTCAACGACCTCGACCGTGTCGGGGATTACTACCGCTCGGTCATCGGGCTTGAGCGTATCTCTGGCAGCGGCAAAGAGACGGTGCTTGGTGCCGCGGGCCTGCCTTTGGTCGAGTTGCGCCAGGACCGAGCCGCCCGCCACCGCCCGCGCGAGGCCGGGTTGTTCCACACCGCCTTTCTTTTGCCGGACCGCACCGCTTTGGGTCGCTGGCTGCGGCATGTGGCGGAACTGGGGATCGTGCTGGACGGTGCTTCGGACCATCTGGTCAGCGAGGCGATCTATCTGCGTGACCCGGAAGGCAACGGGATCGAGATCTATGCAGACCGCCCCCGTGACAGCTGGCAGCACACCGGCAGCGGGGTGCAGATGGATACCATCCCGCTGGACCTGCAGGGTCTGCTGCGTGCAGCAGACGGCCCCTGGACCGGCGCGCCCGAAGGCAGCGTCGTCGGCCATGTCCACCTGCAAGTCGGCGACGTGGCCGAGGCCGAGCGCTTCTACATGGACCAGCTTGGCATGGACCGTATGGCCCATATGCCCGGAGCAAGCTTCTTTGCCACCGGTGGCTATCACCACCATCTGGCCGGCAATATCTGGCACAGCCGTGGCGCCGGGCTGCGCAGCGCCGATTCCACCGGCCTGGCTGAGGTAGTGCTGGCCGCCGACCCGGATCGGTTGCAGGCCCTTGGGGCCGAGACCTTCCGCGATCCCTGGGGTACGGCGATCCGGATCGAGCCCAAGGGCAAAGCCGCCTAACCGGGCAGCCACAGCCCGTTCTTGCGGGCAAAGCGCAGATGCTCGGGCGGGCGAAAGCCCTGCTCGGTCATCGGGGCAACGTGACGCTCGACCAGCAGGTCGGGGCCAGAAAACTCCAGCACGGCAAATTCGTTCTGGCGATCTCCGGGCCGGTCGCACAGGGCAGTGCCGGCCTGCACTTGCAGGACCGGCCTGCCGCCCGGCCCCAGAAACGCCCCGATCGCCCACAGATGCAGATGGCCGGTCAAAACCAGCTGGACGCCCGCGCGCTCAAACCGCGCCAGCGCCGGTTCGGCCCCGTGCATCAGCGCCTTGTCGACCTGCGGACGCTGCTGCATCGGGTGGTGCAGGGCAACGATATTGACGCAGCCCGGATCAAGCGCATTGATCACCCGGCCAACCTGAGCGGACGAGATGATGCCCCGCTGCCATGCCATCGGATCAACGCTGTTCACCCCCTGAACACGTACCTGACCGACGCTGCCGATGGGTTCAAGGTTTTCGGCAATCGTCTCGCGCCAGCGGCGATAGGGACGCATCATCCGCTCGGTCAGACGAAACAGGGGGATGTCGTGATTGCCGGGCACCGCCATAAGCGGAGCCTCGATCCTGCGCAGAAAAGCGGCCGCCTGCGCAAATTGCGCCGAGCGGCCCCGATGGGTCAGATCGCCGGTCACCACCACCAGATCGGCGCGCGCAGCATTGACCCGGTCAAGCAGCGGCTCGACCAGCGACCTGCGTTCAAGCCCGAAATGCAGGTCGGAAAGATGCAGGATCCGCGTCATTCCGCGTCCTGCCCCTTGCTTTCCGCCGGGACCAGAACCTTCAGCGCGCCATGACGCACCCGCACCTGAAAGGGCGAATCCATCCAGGTCTTTTCGCCGTCATGGGCAACATATTCGTGGCGGGGCACGGTCTCGATCTGAAATTCCTCGGCACAAATCAGGTCGAAATCGGCATAGCGCGCCGTCTTGCCCAATGCGAGCCGCAGGGCCGAACGCACCAAAGGCCCCGGTCGCCGCGCCCGCGCCACCAGCAGCGCAAGCTGGCCGCGGCGCACACAATCGGCACCCTCAAGCAGCCCAAAGCTATCCAGTTGATAGGCGCTTTTTGCCACAAAGGCCAAGGCCGTGGCCAAACGCTGTTCCTTACCATTCGCCCGGACGGTCAGGTGCAGGGGGCGGCGCAGGTTCCACAGCGCCGCCACCGCCGACCAATAGGCCGCGATCCGCGAACGGCCCCAGCGGCGATAGACGCTTTCACGGTGCTTGAGAATCTCCGGATAGGCACCGAAGCTGACATTGTTAAGAAAAACCATACCGTTCATCTCGCCGATATCGACGGGACGCACACGGGGGGCATCAAAGATCCTCAGCGCCTCTTCCACCGTTTCACCCGAGCCAAGATCGCGGGCAAAGTAATTGAAGGTCCCTCCCGGGATCACCGCCATGACGGCATTACTGCCCGCAACCGCCCCGGCGACGGCGGATTGCGTGCCGTCACCCCCTGCGGCAATGATCAGGTCAAAGCCCTCTTCCACCGCACGACGCGCGGCGGCAGGCAGGTCCTCACCCCTTGCGGTACGGATATCCAGTGCCGCAACACGGCCAGCCAACGCCTCGCGCAGTGCGCCTGCGATATCGCCGCCTGCCTTGCGGCCCGAACCCATGTTCACAATTGCGCAAACGCGCGCCGTGGACAGCTCGAACGCTGCATCGGGACCCGTGCCGGTGATGTCGTTCTCTTGCGTGCTCATGTCCCGGAACCTCTGAAAACGCTGACCGGTTCCACATGCCCAGACCCGGAGCGGGCAGCATTTTGCCTGCGACGATATACCTGATCTTTTTACTTGCCTTTCCTGGGGCGCTTTGACAGATTGCGCCCGGGCAGCCAAGGCGGGGTCCCAATCCCTTCCACGCCCCGCGTGACCGCCGGGACCGCGGCGGCGCGCCACCCGTGTTGGTGCAAATCTGTGCAGGAGAGTTCTGCCCCGAAAGATCTGACCGCAGCATGGCTCATGACTGCGTGCCCCGCATCATGGGTAATCGACCCAGTTCAACGGACGATGCCCGCCAAGAAAAATTGAGATGGAACATGAACATCCGCCTGTCCGAGGCGCCGAACGAGACAGCGGCGCCAGTGCCTGAACCGGCTCTTTTTGGTTTCGATGGCCCTGCGGGCTGTATCCTTGGCCGGGGTCCAGCGCGGCGGCTGGAGCCGGGAAATGCCGCAACCCTGCAATCGCGAATCTCGGCTGCGCTGGCGGCGGCAGCGCCAGATGACCTGATCGGCGGCGGCCTGCCCTTTGACCGCGAGGCCGATGATTGCCTGTGGCAATGCGCCCGCGCCGATACCCCCGCCCCCACGGGCATCGCTCCGCAGGGTCTGCCGCTGGTGGATTGGCAACTGCGTGCCGAACCCTCGGCACAGGTTTATGCCGCCAGCGTCGCCCGCGCCCTTGATATCATGGAGCAAGAGGCAGGCAGCGCCGATGCGCTGGCCAAGATCGTGCTGGCACGCACCCTGCTGGTCGAAGCGCCAGCCCCGATCCCGGTCGAGGCGCTGATGTCGCGGCTGCATGCCGACCGCAGCGTGACGGCATTTCGTGTGGCCCTGCCCTCGGGGCCCGATCACCCGCAAGGCCGGATGCTTTGCGGGGCGACGCCCGAACTGCTGATCGAAAAGCGGGGCCGGCAGATCGCCTCGCATCCTCTGGCAGGCTCGGCCCGCAGGCTGGCCGATCCGGTCGCCGACCGCGCCGCCGCCGAGGCTCTCGCCCAATCGGACAAGGATCACCGCGAACACGCGCTGGTCGTCGAATCGATTCTCGACACCCTTGCCCCGCATTGCCGCGAACTGGGCTGTCCCGAGGGCACGCGCGTCACCTCGACCCGCAGCATGTGGCATCTGGGCACGCGGATCGAGGGGCGGCTCAGGGATGACAGCACGCCCTCGGTCCTTCTGGCCTCGGCCCTGCATCCGACGCCTGCGGTCTGCGGCATGCCCATGGCGCGGGCGGCGGATCTGATCCGCAAGCTTGAACCCGTGGCACGGGATTTCTATGCCGGTGCGGTCGGCTGGTGCGACGCAAACGGAGACGGTGCATGGTATGTCGCCATCCGCTGCGCCGAAATCAGCGGTCGGCAGGCACGGCTTTACGCGGGTGCCGGGATCGTTCCCGGCTCTGACCCGATGGCCGAAGCCGCCGAAACTGGCGCGAAATTCGGCGCGTTCCTGGCCGCATTGGGCCTGCCACAGGATGCAGGTCTGGCCGGGGTCGCCCGCTGGAACGGAGAGAACTGATGGCCCTGCCCGGCATCGCCCCCTACGCCCCTCTGGCCGAGGCCGAGCTGCCCTGCCCGCGCGGCCCCTGGCAGCCCCGGCGCGACCGGCTGGCGCTGCTGGTTCATGACATGCAGCGCTATTTCTGCCGCATCTACCCCGAGGGTCAGCCGATCACCCCTGTGGTCGAAAACATCGCCCATCTGATCAGTGCTGCCCGCGCGGCGGGCGTGCCGGTGTTTTATACCGCGCAGAAAGGCAATCAGTTCCGCCCGGATCGCGGGTTGCAGGCCGATCTGTGGGGACCGGGGATGAGCGCGACCCCCGAACACGAAGAAATCCTGCCCGAGCTTGCCCCGGCTGGGGGCGATATCGTTCTGGTCAAGCACCGCTACAGCGCCTTTCAACGCTCGAACCTTGAAACCCTGATGCGGGCGCGGGGACGCGACCAGTTGATGATCTGCGGCGTCTATGCCCATATCGGCTGCCTCGCCACCGCCGTCGAAGCCTTCCAGCGCGATATCGAGGCCTTTGCCGTCGCCGATGCGCAGGCCGATTTCTCGCGCGAGCGGCTGGGGATGGCGATGGACTGGATCGCTGCCACCTGCGGCGTGCCGATGTCCACCCGGCAGGCGCTGGAAGCATTGCAGGAGCAAGGGTGAAATCATGCGCTTGACCGGATTTGAGGGAAAGACCGCGATCGTCACTGGCGCGGCGGGCGGTATCGGCCGTGCCGTCGTGCGCGCTCTGCTTGACGCAGGCGCAACGGTCGTCGCCACCGATACCGAGGCCGCGCTGGCCAGCAATCCCGTACCGGGGGTCGAGAACCGCGTGCTTGATGTGCGCGACAGCGCGGCAGCCGAGACGCTGGTAACCGAGGTCGAGGCGGCGCATGGCCCCTTGGGCCTTGGCGTCCATGCGGCAGGCGTGCTGTCCATCGGACCGCTGCTGGATCTGCCGGTCGAGGAATGGGAACGGGTGATCAATGTCAACGCCCGCGGCACCTTCAACGTCACCCGCGCCTTTGGCCGGGCGATGGTGCGCAATGGCGGCGGCTCGATCGTCGCCGTCAGTTCGAACGCCGCGGGGATCCCGCGCCTGAACATGGGCGTCTATGCGGCCTCGAAAGCGGCGGCGACCATGCTGATCCGCTGTCTGGGGCTTGAGCTTGCCGCACAGGGTGTGCGCTGCAATATCGTGGCCCCCGGCTCGACCCTGACGCCGATGCAGACCGGCATGTGGACCGAGGACGGCGGCGCGGGCGAGCGTGCGGTGATCGAAGGCAGCCTTGAGGCCTATCGCACCGGCATCCCGCTAAGGAAACTGGCGACGCCCGAGGACATCGCCAGTGCTGTCATGTTCATGCTGTCGGATCAGGCGGGCCATGTCACCATGGCCGACATTTACGTGGATGGCGGGGCGACGCTGCGCGCCTGATAGCCCCGCCCGCCCTGGCCTATAGCCGCGACGAAATCAGCGCCCACCAGTTATCCAAAGACGGTTCGCGGGCCAGTTCTTCGAAACTGGCCTCGATACCCATCTGCTTCAGCTCTGACGAAAAGGTCATTACCGCGATGGAATCGAGCCCGTAGAGGACGAGGTTCTCGGCAGGGTCGATCTCGCAATCGTCCTCGATCATCTTCCGGACCCGGGCGGCCAGCCATTCGGGGCTCAGGTCGGTCTTTTCGGCAATTTCCATCATCGGTCCTTTCAGGCGGCGGTTTCGGCCACGAGGCTGTCGCGCAGGCGGCGCTTGTCGATCTTGCCCACCGCCGTCAGCGGCAGTTCGGGCACAAAGCGGAAACGGTCGGGCAGCTTGTATTCTGCCACGCCCAGTTCCAGCAGATGCCGGCGCAGCGCCGGGGGCGACAGTTTCCCGGCCCCGTCACGCAGAACGAGGAAAGCGCAGCTTTTCTCGCCCAGATGCGCGTCGGGGGCGGCGACCAGCGCCGCGTGGGTGATGTCGGGATGGCGCACCAACAGGTTCTCGATCTCTTCGGCCGCGATCTTTTCGCCGCCGCGGTTGATCTGGTCCTTGATCCGGCCGACCACGCGCAGATTGCCGCCCTGTCGCACCACAACATCACCCGAGTGATAGAACCCCTCGGCGTCAAAGGCTTTGGCGTTGTGTTCGGGGGCGCGGTAATAGCCCCGGAACGTATAGGGGCCACGCGTTGCCAGCGCACCCGGGGTGCCTTCGGGGACCTGATTGCCGTCCTCGTCCAGAATGCGCACCTCGTCATCGGGGCTGATCGGGCGGCCCTGAGTGGTAAAGATCACCTCTTCGGGATCGGTCAGCCGGGTGTAGTTCACCAGCCCCTCAGCCATGCCGAAAACCTGCTGCAGGCGACAGCCAAGCAGTTCGGGCACCCGCCGCGCCATGGCCTCGGCAAAGCTGGCGCCCCCGACCAGCATCAGGTCCAGACTGTCCAGCCCGGCGCGGCGCGAAGGCTCTTCTTCGACCGCGCGCAGCCACAGCGCCACGGCAGGCGGGACCAGCGGCACCATCGTCACCCGTTCACGTGCCACGATGTCAAAACAGGTCAGCGGATCGGGGTTCGGCGCCATGATCACCGTGCCCCCGGCATGGAACACCCCCAGCGCGCCGGGCGAGCTCATCGGAAAGTTATGCCCCGCCGGCAGCGCACAAAGAAAGCGCGTGGCAGAGGTGACACCGCTGATCTCGACACTGGCACGGATGCTGTAATCATAGTCGTTGTGGGTGCGCGGGATCAGCTTGGGCGTACCGGTACTGCCGCCCGAAAGCTGGAAAAAGGCGACCTGATCGGCTGGGGTCGGCCCCACACCTTGGGGCAGATCACCGCCAAAGGTCAGCCAATGGGCAAGGCTACGCTGCGGGTCGTCCTCTTCCAACAGCAACAGATGGGCGACACCGCCCGCACGCAGCTCATCGGCAAAGGCATCGTCGCGGAACAGCTCATGCCCGCGCGAGGCGATGACAAGCCGCGGCGAGATCTGGCGGACATATTCGGCAAGCTCCAGCCGGCGATGGCTGAAAAGCGCATTCACCGGCACCACGCCGATTCGCAGCAGGGCAAAGAATACGACGTAGAATTCAGCCACGTTCGGCAGCTGCACCACCGCCGTATCACCATGGCCAAGCCCCTGCGCCGCCAGACGGGCGGCAAGGTTGCGCGACAGTCGATCCAGACCGGCATAACTGAAACGCCGGTCACCGCAGACCAGCGCCTCGGCCTCGGGGTTGGCGGCCAGTTGCGCGTCCAGAATATGGGTCAGCGGCTGGTCGATCCAGTAACCGGCCTCGCGATAGCGCTGCGCGAGGTCCTGAGGCCAAGGGCTGAATTCAATCATCGGGATACCTGTCCTGACAGCAAAGACCCGCCACAGGCGCCCACGGCACCTTGACGGAGATCAATAGTTGAGTATTTTTATCTTGCTTTCTCTCTCGAAGCAAGCCAGCAGCGCCCTCGCCCCCCGGGGGCGTAACAAAGCCAGCCTCATTCAGGTCAATAACAGCACGTCCGGCAACAGGGACAGGACTTAATGACGCATCATCTGCCCGAGGGGCTTTGGCTGCCTCTGACCCTGGCTCAACTGGATTTCTGGGAAGAGTTCCGGCTGCATCCTGGCGAAGCGGTTTCGACCGTCGCCCATGCGGTCGAACTGCGCGGCGTCGCCCAACCCGACGCGCTGATTCAGGCGATCCGGACGACAATCGCTGAAACCGACATCATGGCGCTGCGCTTTGCACTGGGCAGCGATGGCCAACCAGTGCAGCGGGTTGATCCCGCCTACCGGCCAGAACTGCGCGTCCTTGACCTGACAGAGAGGGCGGATGCACGCGAGCACGCCTTTGCGTTGATGCAGGCCGATGTCGAGGCCCCGCTGAACCTTCTGGAGCAACCGATTGCCGCACAGTGGCTGATCCGGCTGGCCGAGGGGCATTACCTCTGGTTCAACCGCGGCCATCACATTGCGCTGGACGGCTATGCGATGAGCCTGATCGAACAGCGATGCGCCCGGCTTTATGCTGCGGCGCTTGGCAGTGCCGATGCCGGAGCCCCCCTGCGCCCGCTTGCCGATTATCTGAACGAAGAGCTGGATTACCGCGCCAGCCCACGCCACGCCGCAGATGGCCACCACTGGGCCGAGGTGCTGGCAAATGAACCGCGCCCGCGCGTGCTGCGTAAAGGTTCGGAAAATTACCCGACCGAGGCGCTGTCGGTCATGCACGACCTGTCGGACCTGCACCCGGCACTGATGCAGCAGGCACAGTCGGTCCAGATGGGCTGGCCCGATCTGCTGACCGTGCTTTGTTCAGCCTGGACCGCGCTGTGCCTGACCGATGCTTCGGCCCAGCGGCTGCGTGATGGCGAGGGTCGAATCTCGATGCCGGTCTGGCTGCCTTATATGAGCCGGATGGGCAGCGTCAGCATCTCGGTCCCGGCGCTGGTGGTGAACATCCTGCCCTTTGACGTGACGTTGCACGAGGCCGAACCCTTATCCGAGGCGCTGGCCCGGCTGGGCACACGGCTGCGCAAGCTGCGCCGCCATGGACGCTATCGCATCGAACAGATCGCCGGGGACTGGGGTATGGAGCCGCGCAGCCGGTTCTTCTTTTCCCCGCTGATCAACGTTTTACCCTTTGACGAGCCGCGCTTTGCCGGATGCGAAACAACCAGACATGTGCTGTCGAATGGCCCCGGCGACGGTTTCAACATCACCATTCGTGGCGATGGCGAAGCGCGGGGGTTGGATCTGTTGATCGAGGCCGATCCGACCCTGACTCCACCCGCCGATTTCGCGCGCCTCTCGGCAGCACTGCCGCACTTTCTGGCACTGGCGGCTGCACCGGAAAGCCTGTCGCGCCCGCTGGCAAAACTGGCGTCCTGGCAGCCCTAGCCGCGCGAGGTGGGGGCAAGGCGGGTACCATGCCGCTCTGCGCCGGTAGGGATAAAGAACCGGCTGGTACAGCCTTGCTCATCGCGCACCGCCAGTCCCGAGGGGTGGTGCGGCAGCAGCTCAAAATCCGCGCATAACCGATAGCTGCGCGGTCCTGTCACCTCATAGCGATAGGGTTTGCCCGTAAAGGGATCGGCCAGCTGCACCTGCCAGTCACATTGCGGCGTGATCTGCAATTCCTCGGGCAGACGGTTGCCGTTTTCGCGCGCAAGGCAGCCGACAAGGCGACTGAGATGGGCGATATCGCTTTCACGTTGGCGGTCGCGCCGCTCTTTGCGGGCCTGAGCGGGACCTCCGGTCAGCACCAGGCCGACTATGATGGCAAAGGCGGCCAAAAGCGCGATGGCAATGGCGACCCGGCCCTTAATCATCCAGCTCATCCCGGTAATAGGCAAAGACCAGCGCCGCGACCCCCGCCACCAGCGCCGCCTTGGCGGCAAAGCGCAGGGTCAGATCGCCGTTCAGCAGCGCAAATATGGCAAGAACTCCATCGCCCAGAAACACCAACGCAACAACCAGCAGCGTCAGTGAGGCGAACCATTTGCGCACCAGCGAGCGGCGCTTGCCGGCGTCGCCGACACTCATCCGCGCCACCTTGCGGTTCAGCCCCAGAAACAGCGGCACAAAGGCGATCAGCGAGGCGATGGACCACCGCACCGAACTGTCCCAGCCGTAATGCGGGCCGTCGAACGGGTCGGGAATCAGCCAGTCGATCAGGACTGCCCCAAGTTGGCAAAGGTGCCAGACGATTACGCCCAGCGACAGAAACAACAGGCCATAAAGCAGCGCCTCTTGCGCCGAGGCATAGGGGCGCGGCCGCGGCACGGGCGGCAGGCCGGGCACCGAAGCCCAGCTTTCCAGCGCCTCTTCGATCTCGGGTGCGGACCAGCCGGCAGCGGCAAGCGCATGGGCGATACCATCGCGGTCCCCACCCTGTGCAAGCGCGTGCTGGACAAACTCCGAGAGCTGGTCGGACGGTTTCATCGGCCCCTCCCCATTCCTGGCGTCGCACCTTTCGGCAAGGCGCGGCTGCGGTCAAGTCGTTACGATCACAGGGCCTTTGCGGGTCCTTTGTGAAAAATTTTCGGCAGGCCGCTTTTTCCCTCTTGCATCCCCCTGCGCGGTCCCATAAATGCCGCCTCACCGAAGGCGAAGCGCCATCGGAACGGAGTGCGGGCGTAGCTCAGGGGTAGAGCATTACCTTGCCAAGGTAAGGGTCGTGAGTTCGAATCTCATCGCCCGCTCCAAAATTTTCCTTCGGGAATGGCGAAAAGCGGCCTCCGGGCCGCTTTCGGCGTTTCCGGTCCCAGCACAAAGCGCTCATCGCAAAGCCCGCCGCCACACCGCAAAGTCAGCGCGTTGCTGACAGGTCTTCCTGCCTCTGGTCATTTTCCGGGAATCAGGGCTAGTATGGTGGAGAGGTTGCCCCGGCAACAGCATCCGGGACAGACGTCAGGAACACGCTGCCGCGCTTTGCGTCCCCTCCACCCCTGCATCGCGGCCAGCCCAAGCGTGAGGTGATCATGCCGGCTCTGGAAACTTTGATCGAACGAAAACTTCAGCAACTCCCGGTCCCTCTGGCGGTGCGCCTGCCCTCGGGACGGCGGCTGGGTCCGCAGGATGCACGCGTAACCATCGCCTTTCAGGACGTGACTTCTTTGGCGCTGCTTGCCTCGGCTAAGCTGGGGCGGCTCGGGGACGAGATCGTGCGCGGGCGCGCCCGGATCGAGGGCTCGATGCGCGATCTGATGCGGGTCGTCGCCGCGCTGATACCCCAGGAGGGGCAGATGATTCGCCCCAACGCCTGGCAGCGGCTGATCAATCGCCTGAACTCTGTCCTGCGCCACAGCCGCGAACGCGACGCCCACCAGATTCGCGCCCATTACGATGTGTCGGACGAATTCTATGCCCTGTGGCTGGACCCGCGACGGGTCTATTCCTGCGCCTATTTCGCCGATCCGCAGATGACACTGGCCGATGCGCAAGAGGCGAAACTGGACCTGATCTGCCGCAAGCTGGACCTGCGCCCCGGCGAGCGTTTCGTTGATATCGGCGCAGGCTGGGGCGGGCTGCTGATGCATGCGGCGCGTCATTACGGCGTCGACGCAACCGGCATCACCCTGTCGCAGAATCAGTTCGACCATGTCAGCCGCCTGATTGCCGACGAAGGCTTGGGCGATCGCGTGCGCATCCTGCTGTGCGACTATCGCGACCTGACGCCAGACCGGCCTTTTGACAAGCTGGCCTCGGTCGGAATGTTCGAACATGTCGGCCGCGCCAATCTGGGTCTTTACAGCCAGACCCTGCGCCGGCTGCTGAGGCCGGGCGGCATGGCGCTGAACCACGGCATCGCCGCCTCGGGTCTGGACGACGCGATGGTCGGCGGCGGCCTTGGCGATTTCATCGAGAAATATATCTTCCCGGGCGGTGAGCTGGTGCATGTCAGCCAGGCGATCCGCAGCCTGTCGCAAGCCGGGCTTGAAATGGTCGATACCGAAAACCTGCGCCCGCACTACGCCCGGACCCTTTGGGCCTGGTCCGACGCGCTTGAGGCGCGGCTGCCCGAGGCCGAGCAGGTGCTGGCCCGCTCGATGCCCCCTGACCGCGCCGCCGAAGTTCTGCAGGCCTACAGGCTTTACCTTGCGGGCTGCGCCCTGGCCTTTGAGCAAGGCTGGGTGGCGCTTTACCAGATCCTGATGACCCATCCCGATCAGGGGCAGGTAACGCCCGATCTGCCCGGCGCGCATTCCGCCTATCCCTTCCGCCGCAACTATATCTATCAGCCCGCAGGATCAGAGAAGGAGGCCTGGCGCAACAGTGCCGAATGACCCTCTGGAAAACCAGCTCCGCACGGCGTAGTTAACGGTAACATAAGCCCGGATGGGCTAAAGACCTGTAACCTCCATTGTCCGGAAAAGCGCCGGGCGATGCCAAGCGGAACGGAGCGGAACCGTCATGACACAGGCACGAATCGGCCTTATCGGCCTTGGGACGATGGGCGCGGCGCTGGCGTTGAACATCGCCGAAAAAGGCTTTCCCATCGCGGTGTGGAACCGCACCACCGAGGTCACCCGCCGTTTTCACGCCGAAGCCGGGGCTCTGGCCGAACGCGTCATCCCGACCGAAAGCCTGGCCGATCTGGTCGCCGCCATCGCCCCGCCGCGCGCCATCATCCTGATGGTCCCCGCCGGTCAGGCCGTCGATGACCAGATCGCTGCGCTGGCCCCGTTGCTTGACCCCGAAGATCTGGTGATCGACGCCGGGAACGCCAATTTCCATGACACCAACCGCCGCGCCGCTGCCGGTCTGCCGATGCGCTTTCTTGGCATGGGTGTCTCGGGCGGCGAAGAGGGCGCGCGTCACGGACCGGCCATCATGGGCGGGGGTGCCCGCGCCGACTGGGATCGCGTCGCCCCGATCATGGAGGCCATCGCCGCCCGCGCCGAGGACGGCACCCCCTGCGCGACCTGGATGGGTGAGGCTGGCGCCGGCCATTTCGTCAAGACCGTGCATAACGGCATCGAATATGCCGATATGCAGATGATCGCCGAAATCTATGGACTGATGCGTGACGGGATGGCGATGCCCGCCCCAGGCATTGGCGAAACCTTTGCCACATGGAATCAGGGGCCGCTGAAGTCCTATCTGATCGAGATCTCGGCCGCCGTTTCTCGCGCTGCTGATCCGTTGACGGGCGCGCCGATGCTCGACGTGATTCTGGATGCTGCCGGGCAAAAGGGCACCGGCCGCTGGACCGCGATCGAGGCGCAGCATCTGGCCGCACCGATCCCGGTAATCGACGCGGCTGTGATGGCACGCAACGTCTCGGCCCGCGTCACAGAACGTAAGGCCGGCGAGGCGCGTTTCGGTGCCGGTCCCCAGCCGCTGGATCTGGCCCTGACCGAGCTTGAGGCCGCGCTGATTGCAGGCAAGATCCTGTGCTATGCGCAGGGTTTCGCGATGATCGAGGCCGCTGGCCGGGCCTTTGGCTGGCAGCTCGACTTGCCGGGGATTGCACGGGTCTGGCGCGCTGGCTGCATCATCCGCTCGGCCATGCTCAACGACATGGCGGCTGCCCTGGCCGAAGACCCGTCGCGCAACCTCGTACTCGCGCCCTTCTTTGCGCAGCGGCTTGAGGCAACGATCCCCGCATTGCGCCGTGTGGTGGCAACCGCCCTGCTGAACGGTCACGGCGTGCCCGCGTTGGCAGCTGGCCTTGGCTGGTTCGACCTGATGCGCACCGGCCGTGGCACCGCGAACATGATCCAGGCGCAGCGCGACTTCTTTGGTGCCCACGGCTTTGACAGGCTGGACGGTCAGGACAGCCACCACGGACCGTGGGGTAAGACGAGCTAGGCCGGATCGGACATTCACCACATCCGGGGCATAGTGGCAACGAGATAAACGAAGCCCCGGAAGGTGAACGGCTCTTCGGTCGTATCGAGAGGCGAAGCGGCGGAAGTGCTTCATCTGGCTGAAGCAACGTCCGATGTGGTTGCGATGCGCACAGGCGCGCTCATCGTGCGGAATGATGATTTTACGCAAGCCGTTTGACGGGATAACCGCTTCGGCTCCGATGCCGGCAATGATTTGCCGCAAGGCGTTGCTGTCACAGGCTTTATCGGCCAGCACGAGATCACCGCTCTGTCCCTGCGGAAGGGACGAGGCCTGCGTAATGTCGCCAACCTGGCCGGTCGTTATGATGAACCGCGACGGCCTGCCCCGGGCATCGGCCTGCATGTGGATCCTGGTGGTCAGCCCGCCTCGGGAACGCCCCGGCGCCTGATCCCTGCCCCCCTTTCCAGATGCCGCCTGCTGATGAGCACGCACAGTCGCGCAGTCGATCATCAGATATTGATGAATATCCGGCTGTCAGCCCCCGTCCGGCCGGGATCGCCAGCTTTGCCAGCAAGCAGCGATGCGATCCTGTCCCACTGTCCGTCGCTCAGCTCATATCGTTTCGCCTCCGCTGACAGGCCTCCGTGCTCAACACGGAGGCCTGTGAAGCACTCATCGGCCGATTTATGAACCTTGAATGGCGATCAGGTCTAACCCTGCGGGGTCATGGCCTTGCGCTGGCGGTTGCGTTCAAGCCCCAGCTGACGCTCGCGCCAGATGATCAGGATACCGGCCGTGATGACCAGCGCTGCCCCGGCCAGCATCACCACGGTCGGTGCCTCGTCAAAGATGAACCAGCCGATCAGAATTGCCAGCAGCATCGAGGCATATTCGAAAGGCGCGACCAGAGACGCATCTGCATAGCGATAGGCCGAGGTCAACAGGATCTGACCCAGCCCGCCCAGCAGCCCTATGGTGACAAGCAGCGCCGCGGTTTTCGCATCGGGCATCACCCAGCCAAAGGGGATCGTCAGCAGCCCCAGCAGCGTCGAGGTGACCGAGAACCAAAAGACGATGGCCGAGGTCCGCTCTTCCTGCACGAGTTTGCGGATAAAGATCTGGGCCAGCGCCGTGCAGGCGGCGCCCGACAGCGTGACCATGGCACCCAGGCTTTCCTTGTACCCCATTCCGGCATTGCCAAAAGTCAGGCGGGGGGACAGCACGATCACCACCCCGATCAGCCCCAGCACCACCATCGAAAGGCGGAACAGCCGCACATCCTCGCCCAGAAACATCGCGGCAAAGATTACAGTCAGCAGGGGGGCGGCATAGCCGATGGCCGTCACCTCGGGAAAGGGCAGAAGGGCCAGCGCCCAAAAGCCCATCCCCATGGCGGCGGTACCTATGATGCCCCGGTACAGATGTCCCATCGGGCGAAAGGTTTTCAGCCCCACGCCAAGTTCATGCCGCCAGGCGAGCCAGATCAGGATCACCGGGATGGCAAAGAGCGAGCGGAAAAAGACCTGTTGGCCCGGCGGCACGCCAAGCCCGTCGCGGGCGGTTGCCTTGACGATCGAGGCCATCAGCGTGAACACCACTACGCTGAGACATTTCAGCACGATGCCTCGCAGCGGGCTTTGCAGCGGGCGCTGAACCGCGCTTGGGACCCGGCTGTGGTGCAGGCTTTGTGACGGGCTGTCGGGTTGGGTCATGGCAATTGCTCACAAGCCCAGCGTGCCGCATCGGCGACCGCCGGGTCGGGGTCATGCTGCAATGCTTCGGCCAGCGGGCGCAGTTGCGCAAGCCCCGAGTTGCCTATCGCATAAAGCACATTGCGCACCATCCGGTCGCGGCCGATGCGCTTGATCGGGCTGCCCGAGAACCGGGCGCGAAAGCCGGCGTCATCAAGCTGTGCCAGCTCGGCAAGCGCCGGGGCTCCATGGGGACCGTGATAACGCAGCTCGGTCGCGGCCTGCGCAAATTTGTTCCACGGGCAGGCGGAAAGGCAGTCGTCGCAGCCATAGATGCGATTGCCAAGCAGCGGGCGCAGTCCGGCATCGACCGGCCCTTTGTGCTCAATGGTCAGGTAGGAAATGCAGCGCCGCGCATCCAGCTGGTAGGGCGCGGGAAAGGCAGCAGTCGGGCAGGCGTCAAGGCAGGCCCGGCATGAGCCGCAATGCGAGTGCCCGGCCTCGTCCCGGGGCAGGTCCAGCGTCGTAAAGATCGCGCCCAGAAAGAACCAGCTGCCGAGGTCGCGCGACAAAAGGTTCGTGTGCTTGCCCTGCCAGCCAAGGCCCGCCGCCTGTGCCAGCGGCTTTTCCATCACCGGGGCAGTGTCGACAAAGACCTTGATCTCGCATCCGGTCAGCCCGACCAGCCAGCCGCCCAGCCGCTTGAGGCGCTTTTTGACCAGATCGTGGTAATCCTTGCCCTGAGCATAGACGCTGACTGCGCCGCGATCCTTGTGACGCAGCACCTCGATCGGGTCATGTTCGGGAGTGTACAACTCGGCCAGCATGATGATCGAGCGCGCTTCGGGCCACAGGCTTGCGGGTGAGGCGCGCCAATGCGTCCGCTCGGCCATCCAGCCCATCTGGCCGTGGCGGCCGTGATCCAGAAACTCGGCCAGGCGTCGGGGCAGTTCGGGGGCGGCGTCGGGGGCGCAAATGCCAAGGGCCGAGAAACCCTCGGCCCGTGCCTGTTCCTCGAGCCGCGAACGGATTTCTGCCGGATCGGTCAGCCTAGAAGTCGAGCAGCGCATAATGCGGCGCCGGGTGCACGCCCGGCAGGTGGTCGGCCAGAAGGCTGCGGAACGCCGGCCGCGACTTGATCTTGGCGTACCATTCCTGAACCTCGGAGGAATAGGTCCAGTCCACGTCCGAGATATAATCCAGGCAGGACAGATGCGCCGCCGCGGTGAAATCGGCCAGCGTCATCACATCGCCAGCCAGCCAGCGGCGATGTTCAAGCAGGCTTTTCATGTAATCGAGGTGATAGCGTATCGCCGACAGCCCCGCCTTGACGGTGCGCGAATCGGGATAGCCCAGCCGCATGACCTTTTTCCACACCCGTTCGGTCATCACGGGTTTGGTCACCTCGGCGTTGAACTTGTCGTCGAACCACGAGCAGAGGCGGCGAACCTCGTAACGCTCGATCGCCATGGCGGGCATCAGCGGCGGCTGGGGCTGGATCTCGTCCAGATATTCGCAGATCGCCTGGCTTTCGGCCATCAACCGACCGTCCATGCGCAGAACCGGCAGCTTGCCCGCCGGGTTGCGGCGCAGAATTTCCGAGCCCGGCTCCCAAAAGCGGTCCTCGACCAGCTCGACCTCGATCCGCTTTTCGGCCAGCACCAGCCGCACCTTGCGGCAAAAGGGCGACAGGGCGACGTGGTAAAGGCGAATCGTGGAATTGGGCGACGAGGTATTCATCAGGGGGAAACCGCTTCGTTCTCGGGCCTGTGGTTGATACGCCCCGGGACGTATAGTTTCAACTGTCATGGCGCGGGATGGGCGGATCAGCGCGGCAGGAGCAGACAGGAATCGCGGCCATCCGCGCGGATCGTCTCGGCCCCGCTGACGATTGAACGGGTGCGCGCCGATCCGGTCTGCGGGTTGCGCGTGCGGGGCGAGGGCAGGATCGAGGCCAGTGCTGCCGCCTGGCGCAGGGTCAGCCTGTCAGGCGTCGTCTGGAAATAATGCGCCGCCGCCGCCTTGATGCCAAAGATGCCACGCCCGAATTCCGCGATGTTCAGATAGACCTCGACGATGCGGCGTTTGGACCACAGTGCCTCGATCATCGGGGTATAGATCGTCTCCATCACTTTGCGGGGCCAGCTGCGCCCCTGCCACAGAAAGACATTCTTTGCCGTTTGCTGGGTCAGGGTGGAGGCGCCGCGAGATGAACCCGAGGCGATGACACGCCGGATCTCGACCATGTCGAAACCCCAGTGATTGCAGAAATTGGCGTCTTCGGCCGCGACGAGGGCGCGCAGCATATGGGGCGAAATCTCGTCCAGATCGGTCCATTCGCGGGTCGCCCGGCCGGGAAATTCACGTTGGCCCTGAATGATGGTCCAGGTGGTCGGCGGGTTGATGAAGGAAAAGAGAAAGACCAGCATGAACATCAGCGCCAGAAGTCGCGCCCCGATCCAGCGCACCCATGACCACAGCCAAAGCACCAGCCGCCGCAGCGGCCGCGCGCGGCGCTTGGCTGGGCGGGGATGAGGCTGCGCCTCGGGGTGGTCGATGATGTCCATGCGGCGGGGCATGGAGGCGTCCTGTCACGCCCATGCCCCTTGCGTCAAGCGCTCAGGCCGGGGCCCGAGCTGCTTGATTACCCTCAGGCTTCGGGTTTGGCAGCCTCTGTGGGCGTGCCGGCCGGTTGGTCCGCCTGGGGCAGGCCCAAAGCCGAGCCGAGCTTGCCGCCGGCGAAAGCCTGACGCAGCCGTTCCTCTTCGGCGTCGGGCAGTGAAGTTTGCAGGACCCGGCCGCGCAGGTGGAAACCTTCGAGCCGCGCCAGCACCTTGTCAGCGGTCATCTTGCGCACAAGGATAAAGACCGCCGAGCCGCCCGGCTGGATCGAATGGCCAAGTTCACGCATGAAATCGTCGTTGATGCCGATGTCGGACAGTTTGCCGGCGATTGCGCCCGCCCCGGCACCCACCGCTGCGCCAATCAGCGGGTTCAGGAATACAAGCCCGACCAGCGTGCCCCAGAACCCGCCGCCAAGTGCGCCTGCGGCGGTCAGGTTGACGGCCTGATGCAACTGAATGTCGTCGACCGAGGGGCGAGTGACGACAACCGCGTCCTCAAGCTGGATCAGATATTCCTTTTGCATCTTCACCAGCTCGGTGCGCAGTTCAAAACCGGTGGTCTCGTCGTCGAAAGCAATAACAAGGAGGTCGGACATGGGAGGAATCCTCTTGACTGGTAACGGGGCAGTAACGCCCTGATGGTACTAAGAGTTCCGAAAGCAGTGCGGCTTGTAAGGGGGTGTTTCGGCCTTTGGCCGAGGATATTTGGGCACGAAAGAAGCGGATGGGTTTATCCCTTGTCCGGCGTTTTGTGCACAACCAGCTCGGTACAGCCCGAAAGGGGACAGGGCGCGCGGTTGAAGGTCAGCCCCTCCAGGATCACCACCACGATTTCCGCGGTCGTGTAGACCTGTGATCCCGGCAGGAGGTGGCCGCCGAAGGCGCGTCCCTTGCTGTCCGCGATGGTCAGGTGCAGGTGCTGGCCGGCAGGGTCGATCGTGCCGACCAGAGACGTGATCTCAAAATGGCCCTGATAGCTGGTACTGTCGGGCTGGTCTGCATGGCGGATGACGGCACGGGTCAGGCTGCCGACGCAGGTGACCAGTGCCATGGCCTGCGCCCCGGTCTGACGTTGCAAGGCGCGCAGCGCGGTCAGAGGATCTTCCCCCGGCGTTAGGCGGATGGCCGCAAATCTGCCGGGGGAGAGCGGGAGCATTCATTCGCCCCTTGGATAGCGCTTGGATTCCTCAAGCACGTTCAGATCCATATGGTTGCGCATGTAACGTTCGGACGCGCGCATCAGCGGTTGGTAGTCCCAGGGGAAATAGGCACCGTTGCGCAGAGCCTCATAGACCACCCAGCGGCGGGCCTGGCTTTCGCGCACCGCCGCGTCGAAGGCGGAGAGATCCCAGCGCTCTGCCGCTATTGCGCGCATACGGGTAAGCACCTCGGCTGCAGTTGGGTCGTTTGCACGGTTGATGCGTTCGGCCGGGTCCTCGGCGAGATTGTAGAGGATTTCCGGGTCGGCCTGACAGGCGATGTATTTCCAGTCGCCGTCACGCAGGCACACCAGTGGGGTGATGCTGCCCTCGGCGGCATATTCCATCGCTACCGGCCCGCGCCCCTCGGCCCCTTGCGCAAGAGAGTAGCCATCGGTCCAGGGCTTGACCTCGGACATCGAGATACCTGCAAGGTCGCACAGTGTCGGCAGCACATCTATCGTCGAGACAGGCTTGTCGACGCGCCCCGTCTTGCCGCCTGGGACCGAGATCATCAGCGGAACCCGGGCCGAGCCTTCAAAGAAGCTCATCTTGAACCACAGGCCGCGTTCACCCAGCATCTCGCCATGGTCGGATACGAAGAGGATGATGGTGTCATCCTCCATCCGGCTGCGGCGGAGCACGTCCAGCAGCTCGCCGATCTTGTCATCGACATAGGAGATATTGGCGAAATAGCCGCGCCGCGCCCGCCGGATATGATCGGGTGTGATCTCGAACGCGCGCCAGTCGCAGGCGTCCATAAGGCGTTGCGAATGGGGGTCCATCTGATCGTATGGGATCGCCTCGGGCGGCTCAAGCTCGGGCGCGCCTTCGTAGAGGTCCCAGTATTTCCTGCGCGCGACAAAGGGGTCGTGAGGGTGGGTAAAGCTGACCGTCAGGCACCATGGCCGGTCATCCTGACGCCGCGACAGGTCGTAAAGTTTTTGCGCGGCGTGGAAGGCAACCTCGTCGTCATATTCGTATTGGTTGGTGATCTCGGCCACTCCGGCGCCGGTGACCGAGCCGAGGTTGTGATACCACCAGTCGATCCGCTCGCCCGGTTTGCGATAGTCGGGGGTCCAGCCGAAATCAGCGGGGTAGATATCGGTTGTCAGCCGCTCTTCGAAACCATGAAGCTGGTCGGGGCCGACGAAATGCATCTTGCCCGACAGGCAGGTATGCCAGCCCGCGCGCCGCAGGTGGTGGGCATAGGTTGGAATGTCGCTGACGAATTCTGCGGCGTTGTCATAAACGCGGGTCCTGCCGGGCAACTGCCCTGACATAAAGCTGGCGCGTCCCGGCGCACAAAGCGGGCTGGCCGTATAGGCATTCGAATAGCGCACCGAGCGTTCCGCAAGCGCCCTGAGGTTCGGAGCATGCAGGAAATCCGCCGGGCCGTCGGGGAACAAAACCCCCGACAGCTGATCGGCCATCAGGATCAGGATATTGGGACGTTTCAATTACTTCACCGCTGCCAGAACTGCCTCGGCGCCGGGTTTTCCGTCCAGCGTCGTAACCCCGTCAAGCCATTTCCCTACGGTCTCATCATTTTGGCTGATCCACTCTTTCGCGGCATCGGTCGGGTCCGCGCCATCATCAAGGATATTGCCCATCAATTGGTTTTCCATATCGACGGTAAAGGTCAGCTGGCTGAACAGTTTGGCGGCATTGGGGCAGGCCGCGACCCATTCCTTGCGCGCCAAAGTATGGACGGTCGCACCGCCGTAATCCGGGCCGAACTCTTCGTCTCCGCCGGCAAGATAGGTAATTTTCAGTTTGATGTTCATCGGATGCGGCGCCCAGGCCAGAAAGACCGAGGGGGTGCCCGCCTTGTCGTTGCGCTGTACCTGCGCCAGCATGCCCTGTTCGCTGGATTCGACGAGTTCCCAGTCAGCGAGGCCGAACTTGTCCGCCTCGATCATCTTCTGGATGCTTTGGTTCGCCGGGGCGCCGGGCTCAATACCATAGATCTTGCCCTGGAAGGCATCCTTATGCGCGTCAAGGCCAGCGAAATCCGTCACGCCCAGATCTGCAGCCACGTCGGTAACGGCAAGGGTGAATTTCGCGCCAGTCAGGTTCTGGACCAGTTCCTGAGTCTTGCCCGAGGCGTCGAGGTCGTCGCGGAATTTCTGCTGAGCGGGCATCCAGTTGCCCAGGAATACGTCGATATCGCCGGTTTTCAGTGCTTCATAGCCGACCGGAACCGAAAGAGTGGATATCTGCGGCTTGTAGCCCAGCCCCTGCAGCACGGCCGTAGCAACGCCGTTGGTGGCGGTGATATCCGTCCAGCCGGGGTCCGACAGGCGGACGGTTGCACAACTGTCGGGGTCTGCCGCCAGCGCCGGCCAAGCAGCCATCAGCGCCAGGGTCAGCGGGGCAATCAGGGTGGGTCTGGACATGATCTGATCTCCGTTTGGTGCCGCAATCTGCGGATCGATGCCGCTATCAACCCATAGGAGCGGCGGCTGTTCAAGCGCATATGGATTGTCCGGCTTTTCGTGAACTCTGGCGTTCTCGTCCTTGACGAAGGCGCTTTCCTTGATCAAAGGTGGCGCCGGTCAGGGCCTGTAGCTCAATGGTCAGAGCAGGGCGCTCATAACGCCTTGGTTGGGGGTTCGAGTCCCTCCGGGCCTACCAAATCCCTTCATTTCCATTTATTTTCAAGGCGTTGAAGGGGTATTTGACGGGCCACTAAGAATGGTTAGTCAGGTTTGGTTCGCCCACCACCTCGTCGGGGACGCTCGTAATAGCCGAGTTGGTCTGGCCCTTACGGTTGAAACGGTCACAGTATTTTTGTGCTTCTTTGATATCGGTATACCGGCTGACCGCCATAACCTTGAACACATCGCCTTCGGCCTCCGCGATCCGGCGACAGATGGCCTTACGCAACCCATGGGCAGCAAAAAAAAGGCAGTCCGGCCTCGTCGCACCATTTGCGCATCGAGTTTTCGGGGACAGCGGGCGATCTGGCCTTTCCTGGGTGAGCCTGTCCATGGTGTCCCAGGCGAAGGTCGCGTGTTCTCCGTTCTCATTGGTAAGCCGCGTAAGGCGCCCGGCCTGGTCGCAAGCGAAGGTCAGGCTGTGGCCAGCGTGGCTCAGGCGCGTGAGGCGTTCTCTACAGGTCGTATTCCAGGCTGACCGGCCAGAGAGTTGCATCGCCGCCGACCGGCACGTGGCTCACCTGCCCCCGGGCGTCGTATTGGTAGCGCTGCGCGGTACCATCGGCGGGTACGCCTGCCGCTGGCCTCGCTCGTTGTACTACCAGCTCATGCGCTCGCCGAGCGCGTTGGTCGTTGCCACAGACTGACCCCAGCGGGTGTATTCTAGTGGGTGGTGTAGCTGGAGCAGTCGGTGTAGCTACTTTCGCGCAATCATGTCCCCAACTGCGAAACTCAAGTTCTCGTCGTACCCTTTTGAATTATTCGGCTGATTGCAAGGCATTGATCGCTTCAGCAAGCGATCAAATGGTTATGTGATTCTGGAGGCTTCATGAATTACAGCAGATTTCAGCCAAGTAAAGATTTGGCCTCTTTTGTTAAGTTCTTTTGGACGCTAGAAGTCTCCCCAGAAGAAAGCGCAGAAAAACAAAGAGTTGTGCCTGACGGCTGTATTGAGATGGCCTTTATATTAGGCGATGACATTAAGAGGTACACCTCAGAGAATGATTATATAATTCAACCGCGCGCCATGGTGCTTGGACAGACACTTGCTCCTTTTTATATTCAACCAACCGGCTATGTCCACACCTTTGCAGCGAGCTTCTTTCCTTACAGCTTTTCCAGCTTCGTTTCCAAACCCATTAAAAGCCTGACAAATAAAGAGACGTCAATTTATGAATTATTTGAACACAACGAAGCAAGAAGCCTGGAAAAGAAGATTATTGAAGCCTTAACCACGGGTGAGCGAATCAATATATTGGAAGCATTTCTTTTTTCAAGACTCAGCGATCAACGCACCATCGAGCGTATTGTAAAAGCGACCGTGAAAACTCTATTTTCAAGAAACGGAAACATATCAATTAACGAAATCACAAACTCAGATCACAGCAAAAAACGGCAGATGGAAAGGCAGTTTCTGGACATCGTTGGCATCAGCCCAAAGCAATTGTGCAAGGTTATTCGCTTACAAGCTGCCTTGAAGGCATTAATCAACCAGGAAGAACGCCTGACTCATATAGCGCATGAAAGCAATTATTATGATCAATCTCATTTCATTAAAGACTTTAAAGAATTCACCGGGATAAGGCCGAGTGATTTTTTTTGGCGAAAAAGCATGATGCTATCCTCACTCATATACAAATAAATTGCCTTGTCGCTTTTTTACAATTCACTTCGATCCCCTTGATGTATGTTTAATCAGTGCCCGATAAAAGCACAAAATAATCCTGTAAAACGTACAATCTCGAGGGAAGTATAATGCATAGCCTTGCATCAATTTTTGAGATCCCGGCGACCAGTTTAGAGCGTGCTGTAAAATTCTACAGCAGCATTTTTTCTGCACCCATTGAAACCATGAACATTCCAGGGATAAAGATGGGGTTGTTCCCACATGAAGGACAGTCTACGATTGGCGTTATTATTGAAGGCGAGGGCTATTTGCCATCCAACTCCGGAATTACACTATATTTGAATGCAGGCGAAGATCTGCAAGTAGTCTTATCAAAAATAGAGGAAAACGGTGGAGAAGTACTTGTGCCCAAAACACCACATGCCGACGAAAGTGGCTTCTTCGCATTATTTCTAGACACCGAAGGAAATCGACTCGGTTTACACTCGCCTCGATAAACGGCCTTTGGTTTTAAAGACCATTTCGCTACATAGACGATCCAGAATTTCTTGCGGCTGTTCCGCAGAAGTGTAATGACTCAGGCCTTTCGACCTGAGTCATTATGCAGGCTCATGCAACAGGTCCTTCACGACGTCGGGACACCTTCTGTATCATCAAGATAGCTGACCCGTTTCTGGAGCAAGAGCTTTCTTTCAGCCTCGCCAGGACGGCAAGCTGTCTGGGTGATCAGGCGAAAGCATAGTGCGCTCTCTGGATACCCCTGCCCTCGCAATGCCTGATACAACCCTTGAATTTGTTCGCGGGTCATGGCGGCTTTGCTCTCGCTGACCGGGACACGGAGCAGCCCGCGCAGGTTGGGGATCGGGTTTGATTCAGCCGGATCCCGCACCACGGCAGATTCAAAGATGGCTGACAGGATCGCCTTTGACATGGATGACCGCCCACGCACCGCGTGATTCGCACCCTTCCGGCAGCAGGCGAAACTGCTTGACGCCAAAGGCGCTGATAGGCTTACCGTCGAATTTGGGCGACAGGTATTTTCGGATGCGCGCTTCCTTCGTGCGGTAGCACTGGCGGCGAAACCGGTTCAATCTCGGCCAGGTGCGCTTCGACCACCCTGGCGAGCGGGCTTGCACGGGCGCGCTTGCGTTCTTCCAGCACTTCCAGGTTGCTCTGTTTGATCCGCTGCTGCTCATGGGCAGGGTGGACGCCTTGCCTGGCGAGTGTGCGCGCTTTTTCTCGGGCAGCGCGCATTCGCAGGGCTTACTTGAGGAGAGCTGCCGATAGCAAAGAAGTTTTCCTTGCCTTGAAAGCAGTACCTTCACCGTCAGAGCTTGCCGCCGGTCAGCTTGATGAGCAGGAACAGACCGCCACCATCAGACAGTTTCCGGTCGTGATCAGTGGGTCTGACCGACCTGACCTTGGTGTCGATGGGCAGGTCTTCGGGGCATCGTTGGACTCCACTATGGGGAGAAGCACCCCCACGGTTGAACACGAGTACCCCCCAACTTTTCTGGGTGCGGATAAATGACAGGAAACCTCAGCAGACCGGATTTAACTATATTTTAAATAATAATCTTAATTCAACGAGCACTGCTGAGGTTTACTGAACTCCGCAAGAAATCGTCAGGCGTTGAACAGGAAGTGCAGCACGTCGCCGTCCTGCACCACATAGGACTTGCCCTCGACACGCAGCTTGCCAGCCTCGCGCGCGCCGGCTTCGCCCTTGTAGGTGACATAATCCTCATAGGCGATGGTCTCGGCACGGATAAAGCCGCGCTCGAAATCGCCATGGATCACACCCGCCGCACGCGGGGCCGGCGTACCCTTGTGAATGGTCCAGGCGCGGGCCTCCTTGGGGCCGATGGTGAAATAGGTCTCAAGGCCCAGCAGCTTGTAGCCTTCGCGGATAAGACGGTCGAGACCGGCCTCATGCAGGCCCATTTCCTCAAGGAACATGGTCGCTTCCTCGGCGGGAAGCTGGCTGATCTCTTCCTCGATCCGGGCGGAAATCACCACATGACCCGCACCCTGCTCGGCCGCCATCTGCGCCACGCGGTCGGATTGAGAGTTGCCGGTTGCGGCCTTGTCCTCTTCGACGTTGCAGACGAAAAGCACCGGCTTTGCAGTCAGAAGCTGCAGCATGTCCCAAGCCTTGCGATCCTCATCCGCAACCTGAACGGTGCGGGCGGGCTTGCCCGATTCCAGCGCGGCCTGCGCGGCCTTGAGCAGCTTTTCCTGCGCCACGGCATCCTTGTCGCCACCCTTGAGCTTGCGCTGGATATTGGCCAGCCGGCGCTCGACAGATTCGAGGTCTGCAATCATCAGCTCGGTCTCGATGGTATCGGCATCGGCAAGAGGATCGACGCGGCCCTCGACATGGGTAACGTCGTCATCTTCGAAACAGCGCAGCACATGGGCTATGGCATCCACTTCGCGGATATTGGCCAGGAACTGGTTGCCCAACCCCTCGCCCTTGCTTGCGCCCTTTACCAGACCGGCAATGTCCACGAATGTGATGCGGGTCGGGATGATCTGCTTTGAGCCCGCGATCTCGGCCAGCTTGTCCAGCCGCGGGTCGGGCACCGCCACTTCGCCGACGTTCGGCTCGATGGTGCAGAAGGGAAAGTTCGCAGCCTGAGCGGCTGCGGTTTTCGTCAGCGCGTTGAACAGCGTCGATTTGCCCACGTTCGGCAGGCCGACGATCCCCATGCGAAAGCCCATGATGCACCCCTTTTTTCCCGGAATTTCGCGCTTATTATGGGTCCATGACGCCCAAGTCCAGTGGCGGGCCGTTGATCTTGCCCCTCAAGCCGGGCTAGGGCTGTGCGGAACAAGAGGGAACAGGCGCATGACCAGAATCGACGACACTTTCGCGCGGCTGGCCGAAACCGGCGGCAAGGCCTTTGTCGCCTACATGATGGGCTGCGACCCGGATTTCGACCGCTCACTGGAAATCATGCGCGGCCTGCCCGGCGCAGGCGTGGATATTATCGAGCTGGGCATGTCCTTTACCGACCCGATGGCGGATGGCGCCACGATCCAGGCGGCGGGCCAGCGTGCGCTGGCGGCTGGGGGCAGCGTCAGCCGGGTGCTGGAGATGGTGCGGGCCTTTCGCGCCGACAACAACAGCACCCCAATCGTGCTGATGGGTTATTACAACCCGATCTATGCGCGTGAAGGTGGCGTTCCGCGCTTTCTGGCCGATGCGGCCGAGGCCGGGGTTGACGGGCTGATCGTCGTCGACCTGCCGCCCGAGGAAGACGCCGAACTGTGCCTGCCCGCGCGCGAGGTGGGGCTGAACTTCATCCGCCTTGCTACGCCGACCACTGACGACCGTCGCCTGCCAGCGGTGGTCAAGAACACCAGCGGCTTTGTCTATTACGTCTCGGTCACCGGCATCACCGGGGGCCCCGCTGCCAATGCCGCCGAAGTCGCGCCCGAGGTCGCCCGCATCCGCGCCAGCGCCAACCTGCCAGTGGTGGTCGGCTTTGGCATCTCGACCCCCGAAGCGGCGCGGGCGGTGGCAAGCGTTGCCGATGGCTGCGTCGTCGGCTCGGCCATCGTCAGGCTGATCGGCGAGGGGCGCCCCGTGCCCGAGATCCTGTCCTTTGTCGCCGAACTGTCAGCCGGCGCGCATAGCGCCTGAGGGCTGAACCGCTCCTCCGTCGGCGCGTTCGATAGGGCAGAACACCACGTTCCCTCCCTTGCGGGTTGGAGAAACACGGTGCAACGCTATCTTGAACGCATCTGATGACGGAGGATTTCATGCCCACCCTGTTTTATCACGCCGGCGCATGTTCGCTTGCACCGCATATCGTGCTGGAATGGACCGGAACGCCCTATGAGGCTGTGGCGGTCGAGTTCGGCTCGCCCGAACTGTTGGCCGTGAACCCGGCCGGCGCCGTTCCGGTCCTGCGCGAGGACGACGGCTGGACCCTGACCCAGGCGGGCGCGATCCTGCATCACCTCGTGCGCAAGCACCCGCAGGCCGATCTGGGCGGCGGCGACGATCTGCACGCCTCGGCCGAATTTGACCGCTGGTCGAGCTTTTTCACCGGCGATTTGCATCCGGCCTTTTTCCCGGTCTTTACCCCCCGGCGCTATACCACCAGCCGCGAACAGGCCGACCACGACGCGGTACAAGAGGCCGGGCGCAAGCTGGTGCGCAAGCGGCTGGCGCAGCTTGATGCGCATCTTGAGGGGCGGGAATGGGTTCTGGACCGCCGCTCGGCGATCGACGCCTATGCTTTCCCGATGCTGCGTTGGGCCATGAAAGTGCTGCCCGAAGGCATCAGCGGCTGGGCCAATGTGCAAGCCCTGCATGACCGTATTGCGGCCGATCCGGCCGTACAAACCGTTCTCGCCCGCGAAGAGGGCGCCTGAGGAGACAAACCATGCTGTCTGGCATCCATCACGTCACCGGCATTACCCGCCGGGTTCAGGCCAATGTCGATTTCTACGCCGGTTTTCTGGGCCTGCGTCTGGTCAAGCGCACCGGAGGCTATGAGGATGCCGAACAGCTGCACCTGTTTTATGGCGATGCGCTTGGCTCGCCCGGCTCTCTCATCACTTTTCTGGTGTGGGAGGACGGCGCACCCGGCCGCGTCGGCCATGGGCAGGTCTCGGAAATCGCGCTTGCCGTGCCCCCTGACAGCATCGGCGACTGGCTGACCCGCGCCATGACCGCGCGCGTGCCGGTCGAGGGGCCGCTGCGCGAACAGGGCGAAACCGTATTGCGGCTCAAGGACCCCGATGGCGTGATCGTCAAGCTGGTCGGGGCAGCCCTGCCTGCGGCGGCTCCCCTGCCTGATCCGATCGCCCCGACGCGGCTGCGCGGCGTGACCATCCTGACCGAACAGCCCGTCGCGACACGTGAGTTTCTGACCCGCTTTGGCTATCAGCCCGGCGCGGCAGGCGGCGCGATCCAGCGTATGGAATCGGACACGGATATCATCGACGTCCGCGATGCCACCGGATTTTTCCCCGGCATCCCCGGCACCGGCATTCTGGATCACGTCGCCTTTCGCGCAGCCGATGCCGATGCTGTGCGTCAGATGCGGCTTGCGCTTAAGGGCACCGACGCGACCAGCGTGCACGACCGGAAATATTTCCTGTCGCTTTATGTGCGCGAACCGGCGGGGACACTTTTGGAATATGCGACCGACGCCCCCGGATTCACCGTGGACGAGGCCCCCGAACATCTGGGCGAGACGCTGTTCGTCCCGCCCCATGACGCGGCCCGCGCCGAAGATCTGCGCGTGATCCTGCCGCAATTCTCCCTTCCGGGAAAGGAAAGGCAACCGATGCGAGACCTGCATTTCGTCCATCGCTTTCACCGGCCGGACAGCCCGGACGGCAAAACCATCGTCCTGCTGCACGGTACCGGCGGTAATGAATCCGATCTGATGCCGCTTGCCCATCGCATGGCACCGAATGCCACGCTTTTGGGCGTGCGCGGCCGCTCATCCGAGGAAGGCATCAACCGCTGGTTCCGCCGCCATGACGCCGTGACCTATGATCAGGCCGATATCCGGGCCGAGGCCGAAGCTTTTGCCGGCTTCATCGCCGAGGCGGCGCGGGCCTATGATCTGGACCCGGCGGCACTGACCTATCTGGGCTATTCGAACGGCGCGAACCTGCTTGGGGCGCTGATGCAGCTTTATCCCGGCCTGATCCGCAGTGCGGTCCTGCTGCGGGGCATTCAGGTGCTGGAAGAGCCCCCCACCCTTGAGCCGCAGGCGCTAAAGGACAGTCGCGTGCTGATGCTGACCGGGGCGCGTGACCCCTTTGCGCGCATGGCACCGGCGCTTGAACGGGCCTTGCAGGATGGCGGCGCGGCGCTTGAGGTGCAAACGCTCGACGCCGGGCACGAGCTGCAGCCCGAGGATCTGGCACAGGGGAAAAGCTGGATCGACCGCGCCTGACAGGCACCCCGGGAATGACAGCGGCAGGCGGGTCAAAAGGCCCGCCTGTCCGTTTCTGCCCAGACATCAGGCCGTTCCAAAATATCGAACACTGTATCCGATGCCGGTTGGCTTGCCCGGAAACCCCGCAGGGGGCAGGTTAAGACCACGACAGTTATCCAAGGCCGCAACCGGCCCCCGAAAGATCATCACAAAGGATCACGAACATGACCCGCAAACCCCATATCGCCATTATCATCGGCTCGACCCGCGCCGCACGCTTTGCCGACAAACCCGCCGCCTGGCTGCTGGAGAATGCGCAAAAGCGCGAGGACATGACCTTTGAACTGGTCGATCTGCGCGACTATGACCTGCCGCTTTTTGACGAGGTCGCCTCGAACCTGTGGGTGCCGTCGCAGGACCCACGCGCGGTGAAATGGCAACAAAAGCTTGCCGAGTTCGACGGCTATATCTTTGTCACTGCGGAATATAACCACTCGGTCAGCGGCTCGCTCAAGAACGCGCTGGATCAGGCTTATAAGGAATGGAACCACAAACCGGCGGCAGCCATGGGTTATGGCGGCGTCGGTGCTGCCCGCGCCATCGAGCATTTGCGCGGCATCGCGGTCGAGTTGCAGATGGTGCCGCTGCGCCATGCCGTGCATCTGGGCGGGGGCGATTTCTTCAAGGTCTCGCCGCTGGGTGCCAATGGCGAGATGACCGAGGTCGAGGCGAACCTGCTGCCCTCGCTCAACGCCATGCTCGATGAACTGAACTGGTGGGCCGAGGCGACCATCGCCCAGCGTGCCAAAACCGCCTAAGGCGGTCAGATCAGCAAAAAGACGGGGCGGTCATTCTGGCCGCCCCTTTTTCTTGCTCTGGTTCAGGGCCACGGCGGCACGGATCAGCGCCTTCAGCGCCCCGGCGTCGATCTGGTCACCCGCGCGCAGATCGATGGCGCGGCGGGTGTTACCCTCCAGACCGGCATTAAACAGACCCGAGGGATCCTCAAGCGACGCACCCCTGGCGAAGGTCATCTTGACCACCTGCTTATAGGTCTCGCCCGTGCAGATGATGCCGTCATGCGACCAGACCGGCACGCCGCGCCATTTCCATTCCTCGACCACCTCGGGATCGGCCTCGTGGATCAGGGTGCGCAACCGCGCCAGCGTCTCACCCCTCCAGTCCCCCAGCTCTGTGATCCGGGCGTCAATCAGCTCTGAGGCAGGCTGGTCCGTGTCCGGCTGGCTCATTCCCCACTCCCCCTATGTCCTGTTGCGTGTGTCAGGATGGAACCAAACACCCGTCGGCCGCAACCGTTCCCATCGGCGCCGGGCCATATGAAAAAGGCCGCCGGATCGCTCCGACGGCCTTTCATGTCAGGGGGTACGTCTTAGTCCAGCGGTTTCAGTCGCGCCTCGATCATCGCGCGCTGACCTTCCAGGAAGGGCGGCAGCGACAGCGTTTCGCCAAGGCTCTCCAACGGCTCATCCACGGCGAAACCGGGGTCGTCGCTGGCGATCTCGAACAGGTTTCCACCCGGTTCGCGGAAATAGAGCGAGCGGAAATAGTAACGCTCGACCTCGCCCGAGTTTGGCACCCGCATATCGGACAGACGCCGCGCCCATTCGTGGATCGCCGGTTTGTCGGGCACGCGGAAAGCAACGTGATGCACCCCGCCCGCACCCGGACGCGCCACCGGCAGATCGGGCTGGACCGCAACATGCAGCTCGGCCGAAGGGCCGCCCTGCCCCATCTCATAGACATGGACCGTGCCCTGCCCGTCGGGGCTGGCATAGTCGCGGACCTTGCGCAGGCCCATGACCTGGGTCAGCACGAGCTCGGTCGGGGCAAGTTCAGGTACCGAAATGGTGATCGGCCCCAGCCCGTGGATCTGATGCTGCGCCGGCACCGGGCTTTTCTCCCAAGGCGCGGTCACGGCATCGGGTGCATCCTCGGTCAGACGGAAACGCTGGCCCTCGGGGTCCTCGAAATCAAGGCTCGCGCGACCGTCGAGGGATGCAATCTGCCCAAGGCTCAGCCCGCGGTCAGCCAGCCGCCCGGCCCAGAAGTCCAGACTGTCGCCCGCAACCCGCAATCCGGTGCGGCTGATCGAATGCGTCCCGCGCCGCTCAGGCGCTGCCGGCCAGTCAAAAAAGGTCAGGTCAGTGCCGGGACGGGCCAGCCCGTCAGCATAAAACAGGTGATAGGCGCTGGTATCGTCCTGATTGACGGTCTTTTTCACCAGCCTCAGCCCCAGCGTGTCGGTATAGAACCGTTTGTTGCCGGGCGCATTCGCCGTGATCGCCGTCAGGTGGTGAATTCCGGTGAGCTCCATGATGGGCCTCCTTTCTCTTGGCACCAATATCGGGCATGGGGGCCGTTTCCACCACAGCAGCGGCGGCGAACCTTGTGTTCGCCTATTGCGAACGCCGGCACAGCAGGTAAGCTTGCGCCATGCGCTATGACCTGAACGATCTTGAGACATTTCTGACGGTGATGGAGCTTGGCACCGTCACCGCCGCCGCCGCCCGTCTGAACCTGTCTAAATCTGTGGTCAGCAAGCGGATCACCGATCTTGAGGGCACGCTGGGCGCGGCGCTGTTTCGCCGCAACGCCGGCCGCATCACCCCGACCGAGGCCGCTTTGCGTCTGGCCGAACGCCTGCGCCCCGCGCTGACCGAGCTGATTGCCGCCGCCGAAAGCACCGCATGGGATATGGACGGGCTTGCCCCCTTGCGCGGCAGCCTGTCGATTGCCGCACCGATGACCTTTGGCGTGATGCATCTGGGTCCGATCATCGCCCGTTTCGCCGCTCTGAACCCCGAGCTTGAGATCAGCGTCGATTACGACGACCGCGCCCGGGACCTTGCGCGCGAGGGTTTCGACATCGGCATCCGCATCGGCAAAATGCGCGACAAGGCGCTGATGCAGCGCAAGCTGTGCGAAGATGAAAGCGTCGTCTGCGCCAGCCCCGCCTATCTGGAACGCAAGGGTCGGCCCCGGACACTGGCCGATCTGCGCGATCATGAGGTGATCGGCTACAGCCACCTGCCTAACAGCCAGCTATGGCAGTTTCAGGACCGCGACCGCTTTGTGTCCCCGGTCGTGCAGGGACGGCTGTCGGTGAACAATGGCGAGGCGATCCGCGACATGGCGATCGGGGGGCTTGGTCTGGCCATCCTGCCCGGTTTCATCGCCGCGCCCGCGCTTGCCGACGGGCGGCTGGAGCGGGTGCTTGAGGGCTTTGACACAAGGCCGCTGCCCGTGGTCGCGGTCTGGCCCCCGGTTTCCCCCATGCCTGCCAAGCTGCGCCGGTTTGTCGACCATCTGGCAGCCGAGCTGCACCGCCCGCCATGGCAGGCCCCCCTGTCCCAGCATCCCCCCGCAACCACCGAGGCGACCCCGTGAAAAAGATCGGATTTCTGTCCTTTGGTCATTGGTCGGACGAACCCGGCTCACAAAGCCGCAGCGCACAGGACACGCTGCTGCAATCGATCGAGCTTGCGGTTGCGGCCGAGGAACTGGGCGCGGACGGTGCCTATTTCCGCGTCCATCACTACGCCCGCCAGCTTGCCTCGCCTTTCCCGCTGCTGGCGGCAGTGGGCGCGCGTACCAGCCGCATCGAGATCGGCACAGCCGTCATCGACATGCGCTATGAAAACCCGCTTTACATGGCAGAGAACGCCGGGGCTGCCGATCTGATTTCGCAGGGAAGACTGCAACTTGGCATCTCGCGCGGCTCACCCGAACAGGTAATCGAGGGCTGGCGCTATTTCGGCTATTCGCCCGCCGATGGTGAAAGCGATGCCGACATGGCCCGCCGCCATGCCGAGATGTTTCTGAACGTGATCGAAGGTCACGGCTTTGCCCGTCCGAACCCGCGCCCGATGTTTCCCAACCCGCCGGGCCTCTTGCGGATCGAGCCGCATTCGGCCGGTTTGCGTCAGCGCATCTGGTGGGGGGCGGCGTCGAACGATACCGCCCGCTGGGCGGCGCGGCTGGGGATGCATCTGCAAAGCTCGACCCTGAAAACCGATGAGACGGGCCAGCCATTTCACATCCAGCAGGCCGAACAGATCCGCGCCTTTCGCGAGGCATGGGCAGCGGCGGGGCATGAACATGAACCGCGCGTTTCGGTCAGCCGCTCGATCTTTCCGCTGATCGACGACCGCGACCGCCGCTATTTCGGTCGCGGCGGGCAGGACAGCGACCAGGTCGGCTTTATCGAACGGACCCGCTCGATCTTTGGTCGCAACTACGCAGCCGAGCCCGACCACCTGATCGAAGAGCTGCGCGCCGATGAGGCCATCGCCGAGGCTGACACCCTGCTTTTGACCGTGCCGAACCAGCTTGGCGTCGATTACAACGCCCATGTCATCGAGGCCGTGCTGAAACACATCGCCCCCGCGCTTGGTTGGCGCTGAGCATGGTGCTTTGTGATCGGCAAGGCCCGGTATAGGCTGACCCGAAACAGAGCGCGAACGGAGGGTAAATGGCAACAGAGGTGACAGCCGCCGCCGAGGCGGCAGGGCATGGTGGCGGCCTGCCGCTGCTCAGCGTGGTGGTCTTACTGGCGGCAGCGGTGCTGGCGGTCCCCCTGTTTCGCAAGATGGGCCTGGGCTCGGTCCTGGGCTATCTGGCGGCGGGGCTGGCGATCGGACCCTTTGGCCTTGGCTTTTTCCACGACCCACAGGCGATCATCCATGTCGCCGAATTGGGCGTGGTGCTGTTTCTGTTCGTTATCGGGCTGGAGATGCAGCCGTCGCGCATCTGGGCGATGCGGGGCGAGATATTCGTCCTTGGCTTTGCGCAGGTGCTGCTGGCCATCGCATTGCTGACCTGCGTGGGGCTGGCGCTGGGTTTCCCGGTCGCGGCCAGCTTTGTCTCGGGCACCGGCTTCGTGCTGACCTCGACCGCCATCGTCATGCAGATGCTGGCCGAGCGCAATGAAATCGCCCTGCCCAAAGGCCGCCGCATCATCGCCATCCTGTTGTTTGAGGATCTGGCCATCGTCCCCCTATTGGCAATGGTCGCCTTTCTGGCCCCGGGAGGAGAAGAGGTCACCCTGCCCCAGCGCCTTGCCGGTGTTGCCATCGGGCTGGGCTGCATCGCCGCGCTGGTTGCGGCGGGGCGCTATCTGCTGAACCCGATGTTCGCCTTTCTGGCGCGCTTTGGCGGGCGCGAGGTGATGACCGCCGCGGCGCTGCTGGTGGTGCTGGGCTCGGCACTGCTCATGCAATGGGGCGGGCTGTCGATGGCGATGGGCGCGTTCCTGGCCGGGGTGCTGTTGTCGGAATCAAGCTTTCGCCACCAGCTTGAAGCCGATGTCGAACCGTTCCGCGGCCTGCTTTTGGGCCTGTTCTTCCTTGGCGTCGGCATGGCGCTGGATTTGCGCATCATCGCCGGAAACTGGGCACTGATCGCAATCTGCGTGCCAGCCTATATGCTGCTGAAGATGCTGGTGATCTATTGCGTAGGCCGGACGCTGCGTGCCAGCCGGTCCGAGGCGCTGGAACGCGCGGTGCTGATGGCGCAGGGCGGCGAATTCGCCTTTGTGCTGTACTCCAGCGCCATGCAATTCGGCATTATCAACGGCCAGAACAACGCGGTGCTGACCGCCATTGTCATCGTCTCGATGGTGCTGACACCGCTGATGGTCATTCTGCATGATCGCCTGGCACCGAAACCCGCACCATCGCTTGACGGGGTCGAGGCCGCGCAGGGGTTAGAGGCACGGGTCCTGATGATCGGATTCGGCCGTATGGGTCAGATCATCAGCCAGCCGCTGATCGCGCGCGGCCACTCCATCTCGATCATCGAGAAGGACCCGCAGACCATCCGCGACGCCAATGAATTCGGCTTCAAGATCTGGTATGGCGACGGGGCGCGGCTGGACATCCTGCACTCTGCCGGGGCGGGGAACGCCAGCCTGATCATCGCCGTTCCCGGCGACCGCGAGGCCACCACCCGCATCGTCGAGCTGATCAAGCACGAATTCCCGCTGGTGCCGGTCATCGCCCGCGCCTTTGACCGCGAGCATGCGCTGGAACTGATCGAGGCCGGGGCCGATTTTCAGCTGCGCGAAACGCTGGAAAGCGCCTTTGTCATGGGACGCGAGGCGCTGTTGCAGCTGGGCGATGACCCTGACGAGGTCGACGAGGTCATGGAAGAGATCCGCGGCCGCGACGCCGAACGCTTCAAGATGGAATGCGTCGGCGGCATATTTGCCGGCCGCGATCTGTTGCTGAGCAACCGGGCCGATTAGGCGTCGTCGATCTCGATCAACCAAAGGTCAGGGGCGGGGCCGACCGGCAAGGCCGCCTCGGCCCCCTCACAATAAAGCGCATCCAGCGGCTCCAGCGCCATCGTCTTACCCGCGAATTCCAGCGTTACCGGCGCGGTGGCAAGTAGCAGCCGCCACTGCGGCGCGCCGGTGGCCTGCGTGCTTAGCCGTGTCAGCCGGTGGGTAAAGGCGCCGCGCCGGGTCATCACGTTCAGATCGGTGATCGGCCCGGCCAGCAGCCGCGCCGAGGTCGGCACATCGGCGGCAAAGGCCATCGGTTCGGAATCAGGCGTCAGTTGCCGGGTCGGCGTACCCTGAACATGCAGCTCGATCCCCTCGCCGGTCAGCACGGCAAGCGTCCGGTCGATCTGGGGAAAGATCGAGAAATCACCGTCCTCGCTCACTCCGGCCATGCTGATACGCCAGCCGAAATCAGCCAGCCCCGCGCCGTGGGGGTGAACGGCGACCTCGACCGTCTCGCCCCGACCATTCTTCCACGGCATGCGGCGGTGTTCGGCGGCTTTCAGGATGCGATGACTCATGCGGATACTCCCCTTTTTCCCTGGCCCGCGGCTAACGCCGTCCCAGCAGCTTACCCACCACCGGACCCAGCAGGATGACGATGATCATCCGCAGCAGATGGTGACTGACGACATAGGCCAGATCGGCCCCGGCGATCAGGGCAATGACCACCATCTCGGCCTGTCCGCCGGGCAAAAATGCCAGAAATGCGTCCAGCCCCGAGGCAAGACCCAGATGCACGATCGCCTCGATAAAGATCAGGCTGATCGCGGCCAGAAACAGCGCATAGACGATGCCCGCCGTCACATGCAGACGCAGTTCGCGCAGGGTAATGCCGGCGTATTTCACCCCCACCGCGATGCCGATGAAAAATTGCGCGGCCTGTATCATCTCGGCCGGAGGGCGATGCGTGATCAGCCCCGACAGCGACAGCGCCGCTGTCAGCACCATCGGCCCAAGGATCGAGGCCCCGAACAGGCCCAGCCGCTCGGCGACCTTCCAGCCGATCAGGCCCGCAGCAATCATCAACGCGATCTCGGTAAGGCCGGTGGCACGCATCGGCGCACCGGGGGGCTGGGACAGGTCCACACCCCACCATGTCGTCATGATCAGCGGCGCGACGGTGACGATCACCAGCACCCGAGTCGCATGGATCAGCGACAGGGCGCGGATATCACCGCCCGCCTCTTCGCCAAAAACCAGCATGTCCTGCAACCCGCCGGGCATTGCCCCGTACCATGCCGTCGCATGATCAAAACCAAAGACGCGGCGAAACAGCGGATAGCCGACCAGCGCGATCACCGCGATGAAGCCCGGCACGAACAGCAGCGAGGCAGCGACATCGGGCAACTCGGCCAGAACGCCGGGCGTGATCGAAGCACCGACCGCCACGCCAAGGATGGTGCGCATGAAGATGCCGAACTGTCCCGCCCCAGCCAAAGGCACGCCCACAAGCGCCGCGATCAGACAGGCCAGCATCGGGCCAAGCAGCATCGGCAACGGCAGATGCAGCAGCAGAAAGACCGCACCGCCAAAAGCGGCCAGCGCGAAGGTCAAAAGGCGGCGTTTCGGCAGGCTCATGATCTTTCCCGGCGGGCACCTTGACGCCGAATTGGCACGGCCCGCCGGGGAATGTCAAAGCGCCTTAGCTGATCCGCGCCAAGGGCGCCCCAAAGGCGAGGACCGCGCCCTGTTCGGCGATCCGCGTCAGCTTGCCCGATTGATGGGCCTCGATACGGGTTTCCATCTTCATCGCCTCGATCACAGCGACAAGCTGACCCTCTTCGACCTCGGCCCCATCCTCGACCTGCCACAGCGTCAGCGTGCCGGGAACCGGGGCTGTCAGCACTGCGGCATCCACCTCGGCCTTGGCAACCTGCGGGACAGCAGCGCCCCCCGCCGGCAACGCGGCCAGCAGATTCGCTGGCAGGCCCAGTTCGTGCCGCTTGCCGTCGATTTCGACCGCAAGACGCAACAGCGGTGCCTGCGGGGCCGGGGCGACGCGGGCATGAGGCGCGACCGCCTTGGCCAAGGCGTCGGCAAAGTCGGTCTCGATCCAGCGGGTATGAACGCGGAAATCACCGCCCTCGGCGCGGAAATCGGACTGGTCCAGCACCGCGCGGGCGAAAGGCAGGACCGAGGCCACGCCTTCGATACGGAACTCGCGCAGCGCCCGCTGGGCCCGTTGCAGGGCCTCTTGCCGGGTCGCTCCGGTAACAATCAGCTTGGCCATCATCGAATCAAAGCTGCCCGGCACCACCGAACCCTGTGTCACGCCGCTGTCCAGCCGGATGCCCGGCCCCGAAGGGGCATCGAACACCTCGACCGGCCCGGGAGTGGGGAGGAACCCCCGGGCCGGATCTTCCGCATTGATGCGGAACTCGATGGCATGGCCGCGCGGCTCGGGCACCGATTCGTCGGCCAGCCGTGCACCCTGCGCGACGCGGATCATGCCGCGGACCAGGTCGATACCGGTGGTTTCCTCGGTCACCGGATGTTCGACCTGCAGGCGGGTGTTGACCTCAAGAAATGAGATCGTGCCATTCGCGGACAGCAGATATTCGACCGTCCCCGCCCCCGAATAACCGGCATGAGCACAGATGGCGCGGGCGGAATCATGCAGCCGCGCGCGCTGGTCGTCACTCAGGAAGGGGGCCGGGGCCTCTTCGACCAGCTTCTGGTTGCGCCGTTGCAAGGAACAGTCACGGGTGCCGATCACCTTGACCGTGCCGTGCTTGTCGGCCAGCACCTGCACCTCGACATGGCGCGGACGGTCAAGGAATTGCTCGATGAAGCATTCACCACGACCAAAGGCTGTCAGCGCCTCGCGCGTTGCCGATTCGAAAAGCTCTTCGACCTCTTCCAGCCGCCATGCGACCTTCATACCGCGCCCGCCACCGCCGAAAGCGGCTTTGATGGCGATGGGCAGGCCGTGTTCGCGGGCAAACTCCAGCGCATCGGCTGCGCTTTCGACCGGGCCGGGCGTGCCGGCAACCAGTGGTGCACCAACGGATTCGGCAATGCGGCGGGCCTCGATCTTGTCGCCAAGCGCCTCGATCACGCTGGGGTCCGGACCGATCCAGATCATCCCGGCATCTTGCACAGCCTGGGCAAAATCCGCGCGCTCGGACAGGAAACCATAACCAGGATGGATCGCATCAGCCCCCGCCGCCCGGGCGATGGCGATGATCTTTTCCGCATCCAGATAGGTCTCGGCCGGGGTATCGCCGCCAAGGGCATGTGCCTGATCGGCCATGCGCACAAAGATCGCATCGCGGTCGGCATCGGCATAGACGGCGATGCTTTCGATACCCTCGTCACGGCAGGCGCGGATCACCCGGACGGCGATTTCGCCCCGGTTGGCGATCAGCAGGCGGCGGATCGGGCGGGTGGGGCCGGTGGCGAAAATGGTCATGCGGGCCTCTCTGGCGTGATGGGTGCGAAATCGGCGCGGGCGGTAAAGCGGATGCGGGCGCCGGGCGGGATCTGCCCGGCCAGATCCAGCGCCTCGGGGCGCAGGGTGGCAATGACCGGATAACCTCCGGTCAGGGGATGGTCGGCCAGAAACAGCACCGGCTGACCGGAATGGGGGATCTGGATCGCCCCGGTCTCGGTCCCTTCCGAGGGCAGCTCGGCCGCGTCCTCACGCGTGATCGCATCGCCCTGCAAACGAATGCCAACGCGCGAGCTTTGCGGCGTCACCAGCCATTCCTGCGTCAGGAAATGCCGGATCATTGCGGGCGTGAACCAATCGGCGCGAGGACCCAGCATCACGGGCAGTTCGACCAGATCACCGGGTTGGGGCAACTCGGGCTCGATCCCCTCGGCCACCACGGCGACGGCCGAATGATCTTCGGGGGCAAGCACCGCACCCGCTGTAACGGGATCGGGGCCGACATGGGCCAGCGTATCAGTCGCGGCCGAGCCAAGAACCGGCGCAACCCGGAAACCGCCACGCAGGGCCAGATAGCTGCGCATCCCGGCCTGAGGCGGATCAATCGTGATCTCATCCCCCGCGTCCACGGCAAAGGCCGCGCCGCGCGGGATGGAATGTCCAGCCACGCTTGCCTGTCCCGCGCCGGTCAGCGCCAGGGTCATGGGCAGGTCGGCACATAGCCGGACAGGACCCAGCGTGATTTCAAGAACCGGCAGGTCCGAGGCATTGCCAACCGCGCGGTTTGCACGCCGAGCCGCGCCCATATCAAGCGCGCCCGAGGCCGAAACCCCCTGCCCGCCCTGACCGGGCCGTCCTTCGTCCTGAAAAACCATCGGAAAGGCGGTCGAGATCACGCGCAGCCCTTTGGCAGGCCGCGGCTGGGGAATCGCGGCAGAGGGGTGGACCTCGGCCCTTCGCGCCACGAAACGGCAGCGCACGCCGGGACGCAGCAGCGCGGGTGGATCGCGGTCCAGATCCCACATCGGCACTTCGGTCTGGCCAATCAGCTGCCAGCCGCCGGGGGTTTCCTGCGGATATACGCCGCAAAAACGCCCGGCCAGCGCCACCGAACCCGCAGGAATGCGGGTGCGCGGCGCAGGACGGCGCGGCAGATCGAAACGCGCATCATCGCAGGTCATATAGGCGAACCCGGGCGCAAAGCCGCAAAAGGCGACCTGCCAGGTGGCCTCTTGATGGGCTGTGATAACCTCGGCCTCGCTTAGCCCCATATGGGCGGCGACATCGGCCAGATCCTCGCCACCATAGGTCACGGGCAGATCGACCGTTTCGCTGGCGCGCGCATTGGGCGGCGTTCCGGGGGCGGGCTGGCGCGCCAGAATTGCGCTGGCCAGCCGACCATCGGCAAAAACGCCGGGGGCAGTGCGAATCATCAGCGTCCGCGCAGCCGGGATGATCTCGGCCACGCCGGGCACCGGATCGGCCAGCAGCGCGTCAAACAGCGCCAGCGTCTGATCCAGATCCTCAAGCTCAGCCAGAAATGTGCGGGGACCGACAGGCAGAAAACGCATGCTCATACCTGCCAATGCGTGTCCGGCACGTCGGTAATGAACATGTAGCCCGGCGCATGGGTAATGGCAAAGGGCGGTTTCGACGCCATGACCGCTGCCTGCGGGGTCACGCCGCAGGCCCAGAACACCGGCACTTCGCCCGGCCTGACCTCGACCGGATCGCCGAAATCGGGCCGCGCAAGATCGGCGATGCCCAAGGCCTCGGGCGCGCCGATATGGACAGGCGCACCATGTACCGCCGGGGTACGGCCCGAGATCATCGCCGCCTCGGCCACGCGCGCAGCCGGGATGGGGCGCATCGAGACGACCATCTTGCCCTGCAACCGCCCCGCCGGCCGGCAATCGCGGTCGGTCAGGAACATCGGTACGTTGCAGCCCTGCGAGATGTGGCGGATCTCGATCCCTGCCTGTTGCAGCGGGGTTTCAAAGGTGAACGAGCAGCCGATCAGAAAGGTCACCAGATCGGGATGCTCGGCCCATGCTGCGGTCGCGTCGGGGGTTTCTTCGACCAGCTCACCGTCACGCCAGATGCGATAAAGCGGGATATCGGTACGCAGATCAGCGTCCGGAGCCAAAGCCGTACGGTGGCTGCCGGGGTCGGTCACGTCCAGCACCGGGCAGGGCTTGGGGTTACGCTGCGCATAAAGCAGGAAATCCCAGGCCCAGTCCCTGGGCAGCGAGATCATGTTGCACTGGGTGAACCCCGGTGCCATGCCCGCGGTCGGACGCGCAGCGCCCTCGCGGCAGGCCAGCCGGGCCGCACGGGCCAAGGCAGGATCGGGCAGCAACGTCATGCCGCGCCCCCCGCGGCCGGGGCAATCGCTACCCCACCCGCCAGCAGCACCTCGCGGATACGGGCAGCCATGGCCACCGCCCCGGGACTGTCGCCATGCACGCAAATGCTGTCAGCATGAAGATGCAGGGTCGAACCGTCTGCCGCCTCGATCTTGCCCTCGGTGGCAAGGCGCAACATGCGTGCAGCGACCGCCTCGGGGTCGTGCAGGACCGCCCCCGCCTCGCGGCGTGAGACCAGCTGGCCATCGGGACGATAGGCGCGGTCGGCAAAGGCTTCGGCAATGGTGGGCAGCCCCGCTTCGGCCGCTTGCGTCAGGATCTGCGACCCGGCAAGGCCCATCATGGCAAGCCCCGGATCAACGGCCTTGATCCCCTCGATCACCGCCGCGCCCTGTTTGGGATCAACGGCGATGGTGTTGTAAAGCGCGCCATGCGGCTTGACGTAGCTGACGCGGGTGCCGGCGCTGGCACAGATGCCTTGCAGCGCGCCGATCTGATAGATCACATCCGCGACCAGCTCGGCATGGGTCACATCCATCGGGCGGCGACCAAAGCCTACACGGTCGGGATAGGAAACATGAGCCCCGACCGCCACGCCACGCGCCGCCGCCTCACGCACGGTGGCAAGGATGGTCAGCGGATCGCCGGCGTGAAAGCCGCAGGCAACATTGGCCGAGCTGACGATGCCCAGCATTGTGGCGTCATCGCCCATCTTCCAGGCGCCATAGCCTTCCCCCAGATCACTGTTCAGGTCGATGTTGCGGGTCATGTGTTCCTCCGGGAATTCGGGCGGCAGGCCCGGACGGGCCCACCGCGATCATGGTTCAGGCGCCCAGGAAGGCAAAGATCGGGCCGATGGATTTGATGCCCATATACCAGGTCAGGGCGCAGACCAGCGCGCTGGTGACAAGCAGCGGCCGGTTATAGATATGCCCGCCCATCAGATCGGCGCGCGCAAAACCGATATAGGTAAAGATGGTCAGGCCGATGGGCAGGATCAGCCCGTTGAAACCGCCGACAAAGACCAGAATGGCGGCCGGCGCGGTGCCAAGCGACAGATAGACCGCCAGCGAGATGGCGATAAAGATCACCGTGGCGATGTTGCGGTCACGATCGCTCATATTGCGGAAGGCAACGAGGAAGCTGACCGAAGTATAGGCCGCGCCGATGACCGAGGTGATGGCGGCAGCCCAGAAGATCAGGCCAAAGATCCGCATGCCCCAATCGCCCAGCACCACGGCAAAAGCCTGCGCGGCGGGGTTCGCAGCCTGACCCGACAGATCCAGCGTCACGCCCGAGGCGACGACGCCAAGAATGGCGAGGAACAGCACGAAACGCATCACGCCGGTCACCGCGATCCCGGTCAGCGAGGCGCGGGTGACGGCGGCAAGATTGTGCTCGCCCACCAGCCCCTTGTCCAGCAGGCGATGCGCGCCGGAATAGGTGATATAGCCGCCCACAGTGCCGCCCACGATGGTGGTAATGGTCGCGAAATCGACGATCTCGGGCAGCACCATCTGGCGCAGCGCCTCGCCCACCGGTGGGTTCGACACAAAGGCGACGATCAGCGTCATCACGATCATCAACAGCCCCAGCGCGATCAGCGAACGGTCAAGCAGCAGCCCCGCCCGGCGCGACAGAAAGATACCGATGGCCAGCGCCGCCGACAGTGCACCGCCGATCTTGGGCTCAAGCCCGAACATCGCGTTCAGACCAAGCCCCGCCCCGGCGATATTGCCGATGTTAAAGGCCAGCCCGCCGATCAGCACCAGAATCGCCAGCAGATAGCCCGCGCCGGGGATCGCCGCATTGGCGGTGTCCGAGGCATTGCGCCGCGTCAGCGCGGTGATGCGCCAGATGTTCAGCTGCACCACAAAGTCGATCAGGATCGACGCAAGAATGGCAAAGGCAAAGGCAGCGCCCAGCTTTGCCGTAAAAGTCGCGGTCTGGGTGATGAAACCCGGCCCGATGGCCGAAGTCGCCATCAGGAAGATCGCCGCCATGAACCCACCGCGCGCGGCGGCTGAGGCGGCAGAGGGGGAGTTGACGGATTCGGCCATCGGTCTTGCTCCTGCTGCAAGGGTGGAGTGCGTCTTGGGAATACCTGAATGTGAATTCAACAAGACAATCCGTCAACGATAATTTGACATTCCATGCGATATTGTTGAACAATTTTGTTCGCAGACAAGAACGATTTGCCCATATGCTGGGCATTTTGCCAGTTTTTTGTCCCATCTCCTGATACTGTTCCCGCTTGCGCAGGACCAGAAAAACCGTCGAATCGTCGTACGATGCCTTGTCTGCCCTGCGCCTCTCGGCCAAGATCGCCGGACCTTTCTCGCACGAGCCCCAGACCGCCAGTCCATGACCAAGGAACCCGCCGCGCCAGCGGACAGCCGCGACTCTTCCCTAAGCCTTGCCGAGGGCATCGCTGCCCGGCTGCGCGATCAGGTCACCGGCGGGACCCTGGTGCCCGGCCAGCGCCTGTCCGAGGCACGGCTTGCGGCCGAACTTGAAATCTCGCGCAATACGCTGCGCGAGGTATTCCGTCTGCTGACCCGCGAAGGCATCCTCAGGCATGAGCCGAACCGGGGGGTTTTCGTCGCGGTACCCTCGATGGCCTCGATCCTTGATATCTATCGCGTGCGGCGGCTGATCGAGGTGCCGGCCCTTGCGCAGGCGTGGCCCGGCCATGCCGCCGTCACCCGCATGCATAACGCGGTGGAACAGGCGAAAGAGCTGCAAAAGATCCCCGATTGGCGCGGCGTTGGCAGCGCCAATATGGAATTTCACGCCGCGATCGTCGCCCTGACCGACAGCCCGCGACTGATCCAGTTCTTTACCCAGATCATCGCCGAGCTGCGGCTGGCCTTTGGTCTGCTCGACAGCCCCGAACTGCTGCACCAGCCCTATATCCCCCGCAATGCCGAAATTCTGGGCAAACTTGAGCGTGGGGACCCCGCCGCAGCCGCACGGATGCTTGATGATTACCTGAACCAATCCGAACGCGCTGTGCTGGAGGCCTTTGCCCGTCTGGGCTGAGGTCATTGCCGCTCAGCCCTTCCGGGGACTTGCAACCTGCCCGTTCCTGCGACAATTAGGCGCATCGGAAGCCCGTTTTCCGGGCAGGCGCGAAGGATCAACCCAGATGACCAGACCGGCCGGGGCCGTGCTGCATCAGATTGCGCAGGCACTTGGGCCGGCGATTGCGCCCGGCTCGGCGCGCGAGGCACTGCGGGCGGGTATCGGCGCATTGGCAGGGCTGGGCATCTCGGGCCTGTTTTTGCTGTCCCCGGCGATTGACCTGCAGCTGGGACTTTACATGATCGCCCCGTTTGGTGCGACCTCGGTGCTGGTCTTTGCCGTGCCGAACAGCCCGCTGGCGCAGCCCTGGTCGGCAGTGGTCGGCAATGCGATCGCCGCGGCAGTCGGCGTGCTTGCCTGTATGCTGACGTCTGACACGGCGCTTTGCATTGCACTGGCTGTCGGGGCGACGATCACGGCAATGATCCTTTTGCGGGCGGTGCATCCCCCGGCGGGTGCTGTCGCCATGACGGCGGCGCTAAGCCCCGATGCAATCCGCGAGCTTGGCTTTCACTTTGTGCTGGCCCCGGTTCTGGCCGGGACGGTCGCGCTGGTCGGCTTTGCGATGATCTATGCCCGGCTGACCGGGCGGCGCTATCCTTTTCGCCAGTTCGACGAGCCGGGACCACATGGCACCGCCGATCACCCGGCGATGGAGCGGCTGGGCCTGTCCCGAGAGGAACTGACCGAGATCCTGCAACGCTATCGCCAGTCCCTGAACCTGGGGGTCGAGGATCTGGCCCGGCTGATCGGAGCCGCCGAATTGCAGGCAGCCACCCATCATACCGGCCCGCTGACAGCGGCGGATGTGATGTCGCGCGACCTTGTCACCGTGTCGCCTCAGACCCGGCTGGTGCAGGTCGCCGATATCTTTCGCCGCCACGGCTTTACCTCACTGCCGGTGGTCGAGGATGACAATCAGTTTCGCGGCGTCATCTTTCAGCTGCATCTGATCCGCCGCGCGCGCGAGGACGCCTTTCGTCACGACCGCCGGTTCCTGTCCGCCATGTCGGACCTGCTGAACCCGCGCCGCTCGAACCCCACCCGCGCCCATGAGATCATGCAGACCGATTCTCCGCATGTTGCGCCCGATACGCCCATCGCGGCGCTGCTGCCGCTGCTTGCGTCGGGGGAATGCGACGCGGTGCCGGTACTGGACGGGCCGCGAATTGTCGGCATCGTGACCCAGACCGACCTGATCTCGGCGCTGGCCCGCCAAAGCCTGCGACAGGAACTGGCCGCGCCCGACATCACCCCCTAGTCGGCGCAGATCGCCCGGCGATGTGCGATCCGGCACAGTCACACACCGGAACATGACGATAACGACAGGTCCTGCCGCATTGTAGAGCAAGCGGCGGCGCGGCTAGCTTCGCCGCAGCATCAGACCGGGGGAATCATGGGCGAACCGACACTTGGTGCGGTAGCCATCGGCCGCAACGAAGGCGACAGGCTCAGGGCCTGCCTGCGCTCGCTGGTGCCCCTGTGCCAGCGGGTCGTTTATGTTGACAGCGGATCGGGCGACGACAGCGTTGCCTTTGCCCGCAGCCTTGGCGTTACAGTGGTCGAGCTGGACCGCAACCGCCCATTCACCGCCGCCCGCGCCCGCAATGCCGGGTTCGAGGCGCTGCTGCAGGGCGGAGAGCTTGATCTTGTGCAATTCGTCGACGGCGATTGCCGGGTCGAGGCCGACTGGCTCGGGGCCGGTGCCGCCGCCTTGCAGGACGACCCCGAACTTGGCCTGGTGACCGGCTGGCGCTCTGAGATCCGCCCAACGGCATCTGTCTATAACCAGATGTGCGAGGTGGACTGGCACCGCCCCGCCGGCCCCATCGCCACCTGTGGTGGCGACATGATGGTGCGCGTCGCGGCCTTTCGTCAGATCGGCGGCTTTGACCCGGGCGTAATCGCGGCCGAAGACGACGAATTCTGCCTGCGTCTTGCCAAGGCAGGCTGGAAGCTGTTGCGCCTGCCCAAGCAAATGACCTGGCATGACGCCGACATGACCCGTTTTGGCCAGTGGTGGAAACGCACCATCCGCAATGGCCACGGCTTTGCGCAGGTCGGCGCGATGCACCCGCCGCATTTCCGCCGCGAAAAACTGCGGGTCTGGGTCTATGGGCTGGTGCTGCCACTGCTGTTCCTTTTGGGGCTATTTGTCAGCGGCTGGTTGTCAGTGGCTGTGCTGGCGCTTTACGCCCTGTCCTTCTGGAAGACATGGCGCGGACTAAAAGACCGGCCTATGGCGGTAGAACAGGCCGCGCTGCTGACGCTGGCCAAGATCCCCAGCCTTTGGGGAATGCTGACCTATTTCCGCCGCCGTCAGCGCGGCGATGACATGCATATTATCGAGTACAAATAGGGGTTTGCCATGACTTCGGAGCTGCGCGTCGGAATCATCGGGGCCGGCTATATCGCCTCGTGGCACGCCGATGCGATCAAGGCCGCGCCGGGTGCGCGCCTGGTCGCCGTCTGTGACCCGGCCGGCGACGCGGCCGGGGCACTGGCCGCCAGCCACGGCATCGCCGCCTTTACCGATCTGGACCAGATGATCGCGGCCGGAGTCTGTGACGTGGTTCATATCCTGACCCCTCCGAACCTGCATTGCGACCTGGCGGTGAAATGCCTGGGTGCAGGGCTGCATGTGCTGGTTGAAAAACCCGTCGCCCTGTCGGTGGCCGAAATCGACACCATGCGCGCCGCAGCCGATGCCGCTGGCCGTCAGCTTGGAGCCTGCCACAACTTTCTTGGCCTGCCCGGTTATGGCCGGCTCAGGCAGGCGGTGCAGGCAGGTGATCTGGGGCTGGTCTCAAGCGCACAGATCAACTGGGCACTGCCGCTGGTTCCGCTGCGCTCGGGTCCCTATGGGCTGTGGATGCTGCGCGAGACGCAGAACCTGCTGCGTGAACTGGGCCCGCATCCGTTTTCCTTTGCGGTGGACCTGTTCGGCCCACTTGAGATCGAACATGTCAGCCTTGGCCAATGGATCACCCTGCCCGGCGGCGACAAGCGCCCGCAAAGCTGGCGCATCCTTGCCCGCGCCGGTCAGGTGGATGTGACGATCAACCTGTCGCTGGTCGAAACCTTTGACGACCGCTCGGTCTGCCTGCGCGGCTCGGCCGGGATGGCGCGGCTGGATTATGCGGCAGACACGCTGGTCATCACCCGCGACAACACCGCAGATCTGGTGCTGAACCCGCTGATCAAAGAGATGTCACGTGCCGGGTCGCATCTGCGCGAAGGGCTGCGCAATGCCTTCCGGCAGGCTGCATCCCTGAACCAGAAAAGCCCTTATGGTCTAAGTTTCCGCGCCACGATCTCGGCCTTTTACGACGGCATCCGCGCGGGCGAGCCTGATCCGCGCTTTGCCCCCGCATCGGCCCAAGACGTGATGCAGGGCATCGACGACGCGCTGGCACGCCTGCCCGCCCTGCCCGCTGCGCCGGCCCGCCCCGCCGGGATGCCGCAGCCCCGCGTCATGGTAATCGGCGGCACCGGCTTTATTGGCCGCAACCTGACCCGCAGGCTGGTTGAGCGTGGCCATGAGGTGCGCGTGCTGTCCCGCGGCGGGAGCGGACCCTTTGCCGACTTGGCCGATCACGTCCAGACTGTCGGCGTTTCGCTGCGCGACGAGGACGCGCTGACCGAGGCGATGCAGGGTATGGACTGCGTTTTCAACCTTGCAAAATCGACCGACAAAAGCTGGCAGGCCGCGCTGGAGAACGACGTCGCCACGACCGAGCACATCGGCCGCACCGCGCTTCGCGCAGGGGTCGGACGCCTGATCCACACCGGCACCATCGCCTCATATGATATGTCCGACCCTGCCCGTACGATCACCGAGGCGACCGATTTCGGCGAAATGGAAAGCCGTAACATCTATGCCCGTTCAAAGGCCGAGGGCGAACGACGGTTGCTTGCCATGCAGGCGCAGGGCCTGCGGCTGGTCATCGCCCGTCCCGGCATCGTGCTGGGCGACGGCGGTCCGTTGCAGCATTGGGGCATCGGGCGCTGGCATGGCGCCGGTGCGGTCAGGCTGTGGGGCAATGGCCGCAATATCCTGCCCTTTGTGCTGGCCGATGATGTCTCGGACGGACTGATCGCGATGATGGAACGCGACGAGGCCATCGGCGAAAGTTTCAACCTGATCGGTGAGCCGATGTTTACCGGCCGCGACTATTTCAAGGCCATCCATCGCCGCACCGGGGCCAGGATCGGGGTCAGCGGCTCAAACCTGACTGCGCTATGGCTGGTCGATGCAGCGAAACAGGGGCTCAAACGCTACGCCCTGCGCCGCCGTGACGCCGCACCCGCATCCCGCGCGGATTGGAAGTCACGCGGCCATCTGTCGCCTTTCGACAACGCCAAGCCCAAGCGCCTGCTGGATTGGCAGCCCGAAAGCGACCGCGAGGCCTTCTGGCGCCGCGCCATAGATGAGGCGCATCTGTTCTGGTGATCAGATCAGCCCATCAAGCAGCAGAAACCCCGGCAGCCAGCCGGTAAATATCCCCGCCAGCAGCGTGACCCACGCCGTCTGGCGCTGGATCGGCCGGCCAAGTGCCAGCAGCATGAAGTACATAAACCACAGAACACCCCAGACAGCCCAGTTAGCGGCCAGCCACAGTTCGGTCCCCGAACCTGCCGCCGCAAGTGCGCGCAGGAAAACCGGCACAGTGGTTACGGCAACGAACAGGCTGAACCAGCCAAGCCCGCGCCCGTCGACACCGCTAAGCCGGTTATAGGCGACCCACAGGTAGGTGGTGCAGAACAACAGGCTTAGCGCGCCATTGCGGATGCTGGCGGCGCTGGCGCCCGCGCCAAAGGCGTCATGCAGCACCGCCGCCCCTGAAACCAGCGCGGTGATAATGTTGATGACGACGATCTCACGATCGGCAATACGGCCCATCAGCCACAGCCCGTTCAGAAACAGAACGGCACCGACATAGAACAGCACGAACCCGGTAAGCATCGAACCTCCTGCGCAGGGCTGACCGCCGATCGGGCAGTTGCCCGCCATGCAATCAGTCATGCCTGCCAAGAAGGCAGAATCAGCGCCGGATCAACGGGATTATTTTCAATCCAGCGTAAAATCAGCGTTCGGATTTCATGGATTAATGCCAGTCAAAGGCTCGGCCAGGACCACTTCCCACACCAGCTCCTGCATGCGCCGCGCCAATTCCGGCGAAGGCGCATCGGCGGGGGTGCCATCGGCACGCAGCAACTGATGCGGCAGGCCGACCGGGCTTTTGCCGTAAAGCACCGCATAATGGGTCAACGCCACCAGATAGATGCCCAGATCATTAGGATGGATCGTATCAAGCGAGCCGTCGGGATTGCGGGCAAAAAGATCCTCGCGCGAGGTCAGCTCAGCGATACCGCCCGCCTCGGCCTCGGCCACCAGACGCGCCATCACCTGCCCGGCGGGGATCAGCCAGACCGGTCTGCCCGCCGCCCGCGTGGCGGGCCAAAGCAGTCCGGGCTTCCACATGGTTTCCAGATCATCTGGCAGACGCCCCAACCATTCGGGCCGATCGTCCAGCGCATGCCAGCTTTCATACAGAAAGATCTGGGTATCGGGATTGCCTGCCGCGGCCTCGGCCGCCCATTTCCCCGCGTGTGCGCTGCTGTCTTTGTAACGCAGCGCATCCTTGAGCCGCACCATCTCGGTCATGACAAAGGCGTCGTATTCCCCCGATTTCAGCGCCTCATGCGCATCACGGTAATGCGGGGTGGCGTTCTCTTGCTCAAAACCGCTGATCGCCCCGCTACCCTGAAAATGTTCGCTCAGCGCCGTGCCCCAGCCCAATTGCAGCGCATAATCATGCCCCTGCCCGGCCAGTTGCGCCAGCATGGCCGGCATGTCGCGCCCCACAAGGCTGTGGCCCAGATGATAGACCCGCAACGGCCCCGATGGCAGCACCCGGCCAGACTGGTAAAGCGCCTGCACATCGGCATCGTCATCCGCCGCTGCCCGTTGCACATGACGCCAGTAAAGCAGCGCCGCCACGGCAATCACGACCAGAAAAGCAACCAGATAGCGCATGTCGCCCCCCGTCCCGAACCGGTGGCAGGATAGCAAAAGGGCCGCCACCCCGAAAGGCGGCGACCCCGAAAGGCATATATGAGGCGGGGCGTTTTAGCCCTCGGCCTCGGAGTTTTTGCGGTTCCAGCGGATCGAGGACCAGAGCGAGATACCGATCAGCGTCGCGCCGCCAAGACCGGTCACGACCTCCGGGATATGCACGAGCGGTTGCACGAACATGATCACCGACAGGGCGACGATTGCATAAAAGGCGCCATGTTCCAGAAAGCGGTATTCGGACAGCGTCCCGCGCTCGACCAGCATGATGGTCATCGAGCGGACATACATCGCGCCGATACCCAGACCGATGGCGATGACGAACAGGTTGTGGGTCAGCGCAAAGGCACCGATCACCCCGTCAAAGCTGAATGAGGCGTCCAGAACCTCAAGGTAAAGGAACGCGCCCAGACCGCCCTTGGCCCCGGCCTGCAAGGTCTGCTGCGAACTGTCCAAAAGACCGCCCAGCACCTCGACCAGCAAAAAGGTCAGAAGGCCCCAGATCGCGGATTGAAAGAACACCTGCGATTCGGCCCCCTCCAGAAAGCGCGAAAAGATCAGCACCGTCACCAGCACAACCGCGACCTCGATGCCGCGGATGGTGGCATAGCGCTGCATGCGGTCCTCAAGCCAGCGGACCCAGTGCACATCCTTTTCGTGGTCAAAGAAGAAGCTCAGGCCGACCATCATCAGGAAGGTGCCGCCAAAAGCCGCGATAGGCAGATGGGCATCCTGCATGATCCGGGAATATTCGTCGGGCTGGGTCGCAGCCAGGATCATCGCCTGCCACGGGCCGATATTGGCAGCAATGACGACGATCAGCAGCGGAAAGATCACCCGCATGCCGAAAACCGCGATGACGATACCCCAGGTCAGAAAGCGGCGCTGCCACTTCGGGGTCATCTCTTTCAGCTTGTTGGCGTTGACGATAGCGTTGTCGAAGGAAAGCGAGATTTCCAGCACCGCAAGCACGGCACAGATAAAAAAGACCGTCAGTGCACCACCGACAGTACCTGTGGTCTGCCATCCCAGCACCGCGCCAAGCGCGAGACCAAGGAAGGTGACAATGAACGACCATTTGAAATATTGCAGGGTCGGACGATGGGTTCCATTCGTCGAGCCCGCCGCAGACGGGGTGTTTCCTTGCTGCATGTCAGAACAAGATCCAGGCGGCTGGTAAAAGATCGATGCCGACATCACGAACGTGCCGCCACGTCCGCCAGAGGGGCCCGGACATCAAACTGCGTTCACGAGGACGCGAACGGGCGAAAGATGGCGAATCACAGTCACGATTGCAAGGGTTTCCCATCAATCGCGGCATTTTCCTGCGCGAAGAATTCGCTCGCCAACACCGGCAAGGCGATCTGCGCCAGCAGCCCACCACCGCCCGCGCCTTCGCCCAAAGTCAGCCTGCCCCCGAAAAGACTGGAAATTTCCAGCGCCACCGGCAGGCCCAGCCCCATGCCCGGCCCGGTCGTCTCACCCCGGCTGAAACGGCTGACGGCGGCGGCACGCGCCCCGGTCGGGATGCCGGGGCCGTTGTCCTCGACCTCCAGAACCGCCGCGCCGCCGTCGCGCCTGACGCGGACAGTCACCACCGCCGCCCGTCCTGCGTGAAGCAGCGCGTTCGAGATCAGGTTGCTCAGTGCCTCGCCCAGCAACAGGGGTTCGGCCCGGACCAGCAACGACCCCTCGCCCTCAAAGCCAAGGTCGATCCCGGCCTCGGCTGCGGCGGGGATATGTTCGGCGGTCAGATCGCGGGCCAGAGCCACCAGATCCAGCGGGGCGGCCAAAGCCGCGCCCTCGGCGGTATCCACCCGAGCCAGCAGCAAAAGCTGGGCAAGGATACGTTCTGCATGTGCCACCGCGGCATCGCCCTTGGCGGCAGCGGCCTGCGCCTCGGGCAGGGTCGCGGCCCGTGCCGCCAGCGCCAGCTGGGTGCGTACCACAGTCAGGGGCGTTCTGAGCTGATGCCCGGCATTGCCGGTGAAATTGCGCATCCCGTCCAGCGCCGCCCCCAACCGGCGCATGAACCCGTTGACCGTCCCGACCAGCCCGCGCACCTCGGATGGCACCTGCGTCCCGATCGGGCTCAGGTCATCGGGGCTGCGGGCCGCGATCTCTTCGCTCAGCCGGTAAAGCGGGCGCAGGGACAGGGTCACCGCGATCCAGACGATCAGCGCCGCCCCGGCAATCATCAGCCCCAGCCGCAGGGCCGAGCGCATCAGGATTGCCAGCGTCAGTTCGCGCCGGGCATTTGTGGTCTCGGCCACGGTGACCACAAAGGGCACCTCGTCGATCCCGGTCGAGGCGGCACGGGCAAGGCTTGCCACCCGCACCGGCTCGCCCCGGAAAACATCATCGGCATAGGCCGGTCCGCTGCCCGGACGCGCCGGTGCCATGGGCAGATCGCCATAGCCGGTGACGATATGGCCCGGCGGACCATCGACGCGGTAAAACACCCGGTCCTGCGCGGCGGAACTTAGCATCTCCAGCGCGCCATAAGGGATCTCGATGGCGATACGGCCGTTTTCGTCAAGCGAGGCGCGCTCGGCAATGACAAGGGCCGAGCCCGCCAGCACCCTGTCGGCCAGCGCGTTGGCCATGCGCACCGCCTCGCGCCAGGTGTCGATCAGGGCCGCCGTTCCCAGCACAAGCGTCGCCAGCAACAGCCACGCAAGCAGGCGGCGACGCAGGGAAAAGGGCCGCCGGATCAAGGCGCCGCCCGGTCAAGGAAATAGCCGATGCCGCGCGCGGTGCGTACCGTCAGCCCGGCCGGAGCCAGCCGCTTGCGCAGCCGACTGACATATTGCTCGATCGCATTCGCGGACAGGTCATCCTCAAGCGAGGTCAGCGACTGCACAATGGCGTCGCGCGTCACCACCTTGCCGGCGCGCATGATCAGCAGCTCCAGCAACCCGCGTTCCCGCGCCGGCAGGTCCAGAGGCTGCCCCGCCAGCATGAAGCTGCGTGCCGTCTGGTCCAGCACCAGATCGCCAAAGCTGACGGTCGAGTTGCGCAGCCCCGCCTGACGCCGCAGAAGCGAGCGGATGCGGGCCTCGAACTCTCCGATGTCAAAGGGTTTGATCAGGTAGTCGTCGGCGCCAAGGTCAAGGCCGCGCACCCGCTCTTCGGGCGCGCCACGGGCGGTCAGGATCATCACCGCCGCCGGGTTGCGCCGCGCGCGCATTGCCCGCAGGACCTCCAGCCCGTCCATCTGGGGCAGGTTCAGATCCAGGATCACCAGATCAAAGCTTTCCGCCGCCGCCAGCGCCTCGGCCGAGGCCCCGTCATGGACCACATCCACCGCATAGCCTGACTGCCGCAAAAGGGCGGTCAGCCCCTCGGCCAGCGACAGGTTGTCCTCGACAAGCAGGATGCGCATGGTTTCCCCCTTGCGACGCACCCTAGCGGCGCAAGGCAGACTTGTGAACGGCCCACCGCTTTGGCAAAGTCGCAGATCATGCGCCTGTTCGACCGTATCATGCCAGCCATCGCCACGGCACTTACGCTGTGGGCAGGCGGCGTGTCCGCGCAGGTTACCCTGTTCCCGGCCCCCGACGATCAGACGCAAGAGCTGTCGATCTATTCCTCGCTCGACAATGATCTGGCCGCACCGCTGATTGCGGCCTTTCAGGCCCGGCACCCGGACGTCACGGTGCGTTATGAAAACCTGCTGACGACCGAGCTGCACGACCGCATCGTGGCCGAGACCAGATCAGGCACAGGAACGGCGGATTTTGCCTTTTCCTCGGCCATGGATCTGCAGGTCAAACTGGCCAACGACGGCTATGCCCGCGCGGTCGAGACCCCGGACACGCCCGACTGGCCCGATTGGGCAAACTGGCGCGACACCGCCTATGCGCTGACCTTTGAACCCGCGGTCTTTGCCTATCACAAGCCCAGCTTTGCCGGGCGCGAACCTCCGGCCACACGCGCCGATCTGATGCGCTGGATGGCCGAACACCCGGCCGGGGCGCGGGGCCGGATCGGCACCTATGACGTGGCGCGCTCGGGCGTGGGCTATCTGTTTCTGGCCCGCGATCAGGAGCTTTATCCAAATATCTGGTCGGTGGTGCGTGCCATGGGCCGGGCAGAGGTGCAGCAATTCCCGACCTCGGCCGATCTGCTGGAACGGATCGCCGACGGACGGCTGGCGGTGGGCTATAACCTGCTGGGCTCATATGCCGCCGACTGGGCGCGGCGCCATCCCGACGTGGGTGTGATCCTGCCGCGCGACTTTACTGTCGTCGTCTCACGCGTGGCGCTGGTGCCTGCGGCGGCGCGTCAGCCCGGGCTTGGCGCGGATTTCCTGGCCTTTCTGATGTCGCCCGAGGGGCAGGGCCTGCTGTCACGTACTCTGCGGCTGTCAGCGGTCAGCCTTGAGGTCTCGGGCCAGCCGGGACCGGCGGGCGGCATGCAGGATCTGGCCGGGCTGCGGCTGAAGCCGGTGCCGGTCAGTCCCGGCCTGCTCGCCTATCTGGATCAGGCGACACGGGCGAGCCTGCTTGGCCGCTGGAACAGTGCTTTGGCCGGGCAATAGCGCCGACGACGATTTTCGCCACCATGTCAGGTCCATGACAGCTTTCTGTGCTGGAAAGGTGACAGGACCCGCCTGCGCGCGGGTTCAGGAGGACGTCCGCATTCCGGGAGAAATGCGGGCCAAAGCCAGAAAAACGAATGATGGGACCGGCGCCGATGCGTCCGGCCCGATGCGGAGGAAGACCATGAAGCAATTCGTTCTTGCCAGCCTGTTTGCGGCGGCCACTGCCCTGCCGGCCATGGCCGATTACACCATCATCGCGCCCGCCAACCCCGGCGGCGGCTGGGACCAGACCGCGCGCACCATGCAGACCGTGATGCAAGAAGAAGGCATCTCGAAATCGGTGCAGGTACAGAACGTGCCCGGCGCCGGCGGCACCATCGGGCTGGCGCAATTCGCCAACCAGAACAAGGGCAACCCCGACACGCTAATCGTCGGCGGCTATGTCATGGTCGGCGCGATCCTGACCAACAATTCGCCCGTTTCGCTTAAGGATGTGACGCCCATCGCCCGCCTGACCGGCGAATATGAGGCGATCGTGGTTCCCGCCGCCTCGCCCATCCAGGACATCAACGGCCTGGTCGAGGCGCTGAAGGCTGATCCCGGCGCGGTCAGCTGGGCCGGTGGCTCGGCCGGTGGCACCGACCATATCGCCGTTGGCCTGATCGCCAAAGCCGCAGGCGTCGATCCGACCAAGATCAACTACATCGCTTATTCCGGTGGCGGCGAGGCTCTGGCCGCGATCCTTGGCAATCAGGTGACTGCGGGCATTTCCTCTCTGGGCGAGTTCGAGGCCCAGATCCAGGCTGGCACCCTGCGCCTTCTGGCCGTCACCTCGCCCGAGCGGCTTGAAGGCGTCGATGCCCCGACCCTGCAAGAGGCCGGTCTGGACGTCACGCTTGAGAACTGGCGCATGGTCGCCGCTGCCCCCGGCCTGAGCGACGAGCAAAAGGCCAAGGTGACCGCCGATGTCGAAAAAATGGTGAAATCCGAAAACTGGCAGAAACAGCTGGCCGACAAGGGCTGGATGGACACATATCTGGCCGGTCCCGAATTCGAGGCCCAGCTTGAAAAAGACGTGGCCGCGACCGGCGCCATCCTCAAGGACATCGGTCTGGTGAAATGAGCGTATCTCGCCATGAACCGCCGCGCCGCCGTGATACGGCGGCGCTCATCGTCGCCGCCGGTCTGGTGGTGATCGGGGCCGTGCTGCTGTGGGACAGCAGCCGGCTTGCCGATCTGGGCGGCTATTCGGGCGTCGGCCCGGCCAGCGTGCCGCGCGTGGTGGGCGTGGCGCTGATCGGTCTGGCCATCTGGACCGCCGTCGAGGCCATGCGCGGCGATTTCCCCTTGCGTGCACCACAGAACATCCCGCCGGTGCTGTGGATCGTGGCGGGTCTGGCGGCACAGCTGATTCTGCTGAATGTAGCGGGCTTTTCCATCGCCACGGGGCTGCTCTTTGCCTTTACCGCCCGGGCCTTTGGCAAGCGCAATCTGGCCATGACCATCCCGATCGGCATCGCCGTTTCCTTTGTGGTCTGGACGATTTTCTCGCAACTTCTGATGCTGCACCTGCCTGCCGGGCCGCTTGAGCATCTGGTCTTTCCGCGGGGCTGAGCGATGAGTGCATTCGAATTTCTGCTGCAAGGCCTGGCCACGGCCGCCGACCCGATGATGCTGCTTTACGCACTGGTCGGGGTGACGCTTGGGACCGCTGTCGGCGTTCTGCCCGGCATCGGCCCCGCGCTGACCGTGGCGCTGCTGTTGCCTGTCACCTATCGGCTGGACCCGGCCGGATCGCTGATCATGTTCGCCGGCATCTATTACGGCGGCATGTACGGCGGCTCGACCACCTCGATCCTGCTCAACACCCCGGGCGAAAGCGCCTCGATCATCACCGCGCTCGAAGGGAACAAGATGGCCCGCAAGGGGCGCGGCGGCCCCGCGCTGGCCACCGCCGCCATCGGCTCATTCATCGCCGGGCTGATCGCGACGCTGCTGCTGGCCTTTCTGGCACCCACTATCGTCAAGGTGGCGCTGGTTTTTGGTGCGCGCGAATATTTCGCGCTGATGGTGCTGGCCTTTGTCACCGTCTCGGCCGCATTTGGCGATTCTGCCCTGCGCGGGCTGACGTCGCTGTTTCTGGGGCTGGCGCTGGCCTGTGTCGGTATCGACCAGCTGACCGGACAGGCACGGCTGTCCTTTGGCGTACCCGAATTGCTTGACGGTATCGAGGTCACGACCATGGCCGTCGCCATGTTCGCCGTGGGCGAGGCATTGTTCATCGCCGGTCAGCGCGTGCAGGTCGATGAGGAGGTCACAGCGGTTCGCGGCTCGATCTGGATGAGCCGCAAGGACTGGGCCCGCTCGTGGAAACCGTGGCTGCGCGGCACGTTCATCGGCTTTCCCATCGGTGCCATGCCTGCAGGCGGGGCCGAGATCGGCACCTTCCTGTCCTATGCCGCCGAGAAAAAGCTGACCAGACACCCCGAAGAGTTCGGCCACGGTGCAATCGAGGGCGTTGCCGGTCCCGAGGCCGCGAACAACGCCAGCGCCGCCGGTACCCTGGTGCCGCTGCTGACGCTGGGCCTGCCGACCTCGGCCACCGCGGCGATCATGCTGGCCGGGTTCCAGCAGTTCGGCCTGCAACCGGGACCGCTGCTGTTTGCCACCAACCCGACGCTGGTCTGGGGGCTGATCGCCTCGCTTCTGATCGCGAACGCGATGCTTCTGGTGCTGAACCTGCCGATGATCGGTCTGTGGGTCAAGCTGCTCAAGGTGCCGAAACCGTGGCTCTATGCGGGCATCCTGCTGTTTGCCACGCTGGGCACCATCGGGGCCAACCCCTCAAGCTTTGAACTGGGGCTGTTGCTTGCCTTTGGTGTGCTTGGCTATCTGATGCGGCTCTTTGGCTATCCGATCGCGCCGATCGTTGTCGGCCTGATCCTTGGCCCGATGGCCGAGCAGCAGTTGCGCCGGGCCTTGTCGATCAGCCAGGGCGACTGGCTTTACCTGGTCCAGTCACCGATCGCAGCCACCCTGCTGGCCATCGCCGCACTGGCGCTGATCGTACCGCTGATCCTGCGCGCACGCGGCAAGGGCGAGATGCTGAGCCAGCTTGCCGCCGAAGAGGACTGATCCAAAGGACCAGCCCTTTTTCCGAACCAAGGCCGCCCGCCATGTCCTGACCGCATGGCGGGCTTGCCATTTTGCTGCGTTGCAGAACAGCCGTCATGGCCCCATCTGTCTGGTGTCGACAGTTCGACAGATTCACATGACACACAGGCCGTAAAATGCACCGCGCCCTTCACTCGCTTACCTCGGTTCTTTCGACCATCCGGGCCGCCATCGCCGTCGCCTCGGCGACCGAGGCACATCGTCACCCCGCCGCCGCAGACCTGCGCCGTCTGGGTATCGACGAAGCCCGCTTTGCCAAGATCCATCTCTGATACCTTGCCGAAAGGCGCGGCGCCCCTTGGCGCCCGCGCCTGACAGGCACCGCCGGGCAGTTCCCCCGGTCAAAGGGACAGGGCGTAACATCTGCATATCACACAAATGCAGGTGCCCGAGCTTGTTCCCGGGACGATCATCCGGTATCTATCCCCGGCAATACGGTCCGGGGCGCAGTGGCAGCCGTGGGCGTAGCCCTGAACAGCAAGCCGGATATGCGTCCCACCCACGATCCGCCCGCCACATCAGCCTTGTCCCGCCAGACCATCGCCGCGCTTGTCGTCACCCACAACCGGCTTGACCGGCTGCGCGAGACGCTAACGCGACTGCTTGCCGAGGATCTGGATCAGATCCTTGTTTTTGACAACGCCTCGGGCGACGGTACGCGCGACTATCTGGACGCAATGGACGATCCGCGGCTGATCGTCATACATCACCCTGAAAATCTTGGGGGCGCAGGCGGTTTTTCCCGTGGCCTGCGCCTGTTGGTCAAAGGTTACGACCCTGACTGGGTTGTTCTGATGGATGACGACGGACGCCCCGCTCCCGGCCAGATCGCCCGTTTTCGCAGCCTTGATCTAAGCGGCTGGGACGCGCTTGGCGCCGCGGTGCTGACACCTTCGGGTCAGGTGTGCGAGATGAACCGCCCCTATCGCAACCCGTTCTGGCACCTGCCCGAGTTTCTGCGCACCCTGACCCGGGGCCGCAAAGGCTTTCATCTGGGTAATGACAACTATCGCGCCGATGCCGCGCCGGTCGGGATCGACATGACCTCATTTGTCGGTCTGTTTCTGTCGCGCGCCAGCATTTCCCGCGCCGGATATCCCGATGAGCGGCTGTTCATCTATGGCGACGACCAGCTTTACACGCTGGAAATGCGGCGCAAGGGGCTGCGCATCGGCTTTTTGCCCGCAGTCCGGTTTGAGCATGACACCGGCTCGATCCAGCCCGGCGGGCATCTGGTGCTGCGCCCGCTGTGGAAGGTCTATTACATGTACCGCAACGCGCTTATGGCCTATCGCGTGGCGGCGGGGCCCTGGTTCTGGCCATTGCTGCCAGTGCTGGCGCTGAAATGGCTGCGGCAGGCACGTCGCTATGGCCCCGACGCGGGGCGCTATCGCACAATCCTGCGGCAAGCCTTCATGGACGGGTTGTTGCGCAGGCTGGACCGGCCGCATGCCCAAGTCGTCGCGATGGCGGAAAAGCCGGACTAACCGCGCACCGCAAACCGCATGATCGCCGACAGGATGGCCTGAAAGCTGCGCCGCGCCCGGTCGCTTTCGCGTCGGGCACGCAGATAGCCATGAGGCAATTCAGGCTCATTGCGCCACTCGGCGGCAACACCAGCCGCGCGCAGCCGCTGCACATAATCCCGTGCGTCATCGCGCAGGGGATCGACATCGGCGCTGACGACAAAAGCAGGGGCTACACCGGCCAGATCCTCGACCTGCAGGGGCAAAGCCAAGGGATCAACCGGCCCATCGCCATGCAAGGCCGCGTGATAGGTGGCCAGATCCTCGGTCCGTAGCAGCGGCGCCCCGGCATTTTCGCGATAAGAGGGCGCGCTGCCATCTCCGCCAAGCCCCGGATAGATCAGCACCTGCCCTAAGGGCTGGCGTTGCCCGCGCCGCGACAGGCACAGCGCAGCGGAAAGCATCCCACCCGCACTGTCGCCCGCGATCACCGCCGGACGGTCCAGAGCATCCCAGACCGCCTGCACGTCCTGGATCTGGGCTGGCCAGCGATGTTCGGGCGCAAGGCGGTAGTCGATGGCGATAACCTGCAGGCCGGTCGCATCGGCGATTTCGGCACAAACATCGTCATGACTGTCCAGCCCGCCGACCACAAAGCCGCCGCCATGCACATAGACGACCGAAACCGCGCTATCCGCACCATAAACGCGGCAGGGCACGCCGCCGATACGGCGATCCCCGACCACAAGGCCCGGAGGGCGCGGGCCGCGAAAGACCGCGCACATCGCGTCGTAAAAGCGGCGGTTATCAGCGGCGCTGGCGCCATTCGCCTCGGGCGGATAGGCGGCCTCGGTCCGGGCGATAAAGCCTAGCACCTGCGGGTCCGAAATCATGGCTCATCACCTGCAACACGGCCCTCGGCGATGCGGTGGGTCAGCCAATCCGGGTCCATCTGCGGAACCGATGCCAGCAGTTCGCGCGTGTAATCATGGCGCGGCGGGTCCAGAACGTCGGGCTTGGGACCGCGATCCATGACCCGGCCACCCTTCATCACCACCACCTCATCGGCAATGGCGCGCACCGTGGCAATGTCATGGGTGATGAACATATAGCTGACCCCGGTTTCGTCCTGTACCTTGCTGAGCAGGCGTAAGATCCCCTCGGCCACCAACTGGTCAAGGGCGCTTGTCACCTCGTCGCAAATGATGAACTCGGGGTCGGCGGCCAGGGCGCGCGCAATGCCGATACGCTGCTTTTGCCCGCCCGACAGCTCACCCGGCAGGCGGTCCAGGAAACGCGCGGGGTCCAGCTCGATCTGCTCCATCAGCTCCATCAGCCGGGTCTCGCGCGCCTTTCCGGTCAGGCCCAGATAGAACTGCAAGGGGCGCGACAGGATCTGACGGATGGTCTGGCGCGGGTTCAGCGCCGTATCGGCCATCTGATAGATCATCTGCACCGCCCGCTTTTGCTCAAGCGTGCGCTGCGCGAGACGCGGCGGCAAAGCGGTACCGTTCAGCGAGATGCTGCCCAGCCGCGGCGGCAGCAGCCCGGTGATGACCCGCGCCGTTGTCGACTTGCCCGAGCCGGATTCGCCCACCACTGCCACCGTTGCCCCGCGCGGGATGTCAAAGCTGACGTCCGAAAGCACATCTAGCGTGGAATAGCCCGCCGTCACCTCGCGGATACTGATCGCCGGCGCGCTGGCCTGAGGCAGGGCACGCTCGGGCCGGCGGAACTCGCGCACCGCCCAAAGCGAGCGGGTATAGTCCTGCTTTGGTGCCCCGATCATCTGACGGGTCGGGGCCTCTTCGACCTCGCGGCCGTGGCGCATGACCTTGATGCGATCGGCCATCTGGGCCACCACCGCAAGGTCATGGGTGATATAGATGGCCGCCGTTCCGGTTGTCTCGACCGCCTCGCGGATCGCGGCAAGAACGCCGATCTGCGTGGTGACGTCCAAGGCCGTCGTCGGCTCGTCAAAGACGATCAGGTCAGGCTTGCAGGCCATCGCCATGGCGACCATCGCCCGCTGCAACTGCCCGCCCGAGACCTGATGCGGAAACCGCAGGCCGAAATGTTCGGGATCTGGCAGATGCATTGCGGCGTAAAGCTGGCGGGCAAAGTTTTCAGACTCTGCACGGCTTGCTGTGTGATGGATCGCCGGCCCCTCGCAAAACTGGTCAAGCAACCGCCACGCCGGGTTGAAACTGGCCGCCGCAGACTGCGCAACATAGGCAACGCGGCGACCGCGAAAGGCGCGGCGCTGGCGCTCGGGCAATTGCAGCAGGTCGGTGCCGTCAAAAAGCACCCGCCCGCCCGCAAAACGCAGCCCGCCCTGGACAAAACCCAGCGCAGCAAGACCCAGCGTCGATTTCCCCGCGCCGGATTCGCCGATCAGGCCGACCACCTCACCCCGTGCCACCTTCAGATCGACGCCGTGCAGAATCGGGGTCCAGCCTTCCTCGCCCCGCGCCTCGACCTTCAGGTTTTCGATGTTCAGCAGCATGGTTCAGTCCTTCAGACCCGAGGCGCGGTGCAGCATCCAGTCCACCACGAAATTGACCGAAACCGTCAGCACCGCGATGCAGGCAGCCGGCAAGAGCGGGGTGATATCGCCAAAGGTGATCAGCGCCGCATTGTCGCGCACCATCGCACCCCAGTCCGCCATGGGCGGCGGCAGGCCAAGTCCCAGAAAGGACAGGGCCGAGATGGTCAGAAAGACAAAGCAGAAGCGCAAGCCGAATTCGGCAATCAGCGGGGCCGAGATATTGGGCAGCACCTCACGCGTGATCGTCCACCAGATACCCTCACCCCGCAGATGCGCGGCCTCGACGTAATCCATCACCATGACATTCATCGCCGTGGCCCGGGCAAGGCGAAAGACCCGGGTGGAATCCAGAACTGCAACCACCGCGATCAGGTTCATCACCCCCGGCCCCAACGCTGAAAGCGCCAGCAGCGTCAGGATCAGCGCGGGCACCGCCATCAGCACATCGACGAGGCGCGACAGCACCAGATCGACCCAGCCGCCCAGCGCCGCCGCCAAAAGCCCGGCGATGGCCCCGATACCAAAGGCCAGCGCGGTCGTGACCAGCGCGACGCCCACGGTATTGCGCGCGCCCCAGATCAGCCGCGACAGCATGTCCCGGCCAAGCGTGTCGGTGCCAAAGGGATAGGTCGCGCTCCACGGTTCGAACTGCGCGCCGACGATCTGCGCCTCGCCATAGGGGGCGAACAGCGGCGCAAAAAGTGCAATCACCGCATAGGCAAGGATGACCAGCACCCCAAGGATTGCCGTCGGCGGCATGGTTTTCAGCATCCGCATCATGGCGTCACCTCGGATGCAGCAGGCGCGGGTTCGTGGCGATTGCCAGAACATCGGCCAGCAGGTTCAAAAGGATATAGACGGCGGCAAAGATCAGCGCACAGGCCTGAACCACCGGAATGTCGCGGTTGGTGACACTGTCCACCATCAGCTGGCCCAGTCCGGGATAGACAAAAACCACCTCGACAATGACGACGCCGGTGATCAGCCATGCGATGTTCAGCGCCACCACATTGACGATCGGGGCAAGGGCGTTCGGCAGCGCGTGCCGTGTCACCACCCTCCAGCGCGAAACACCCTTGAGCCGTGCCATCGTCACATAGGGCGCACCCAACACGTTGACGACGGCCGCCCGCGTCATGCGCATCATATGCGCGGTCACCACCAGAACCAGCGTGATCGCGGGCAGGAAGGCGCGGCTCAGCATCTCGCCCAGCCGGGGTGAGGCGCCGGGATCAGCGATCGAGGGCAACCAGCCCATACGGACCGACAGCCAGAACATCAGGATATAGGCGATGAAGAATTCGGGAAACGAGATCGCCGAAAGCGTCGCCACATTGGCGATGCGGTCAAACCAGCTGCCGCGCCACAGGGCGGACAGCAGGCCAAGCCCCACCGCCACCGGCACCGCGATCACAGCGGCATAGGCGGCAAGAAACAGCGTATTGCCCAACCGCGCCGCCAAAAGTTCGGCCACCGGCCTGCCATTGGCGAGCGAGCGGCCAAAATCGCCCGAAAGCACGCCCCCGACCCAGTCGAGATAGCGCCAGATCAGGGGCTGATCGAGGCCAAGTTCGCGCCGGAAAGCTGCAACCGTCTCGGGCGTGGCGGACTGGCCCAGCACCTGCTGGGCGATATCGCCGGGCAGCAGGCTGACGGCCAGAAAGATCAGCACCGAGATGACGAACAGTGTAAATACCCCGATGCCCAGCCGCCCCACGATCATCCGCAGGATGGGCCGCTGTCGCCGGGCAGCGGGGGCGCTCATGCCGTTGCCTCCTTCTGGCGGACAGAACGGATGCCCGTGCCGGCATGATCGGGATGGGGGGCCGTATCCTGCGCCGCCACCCGGTCAAGCGCCTCAAGCAGCGTGGGCGGCATCGGGATGGTGCGCCCCTCGTCCGTATCGACATGCAAGAGCATATGCTCACCCGTCGCGGCCTCGGTCCCGTCATCGCGCAGGATGGCGTGATGCAGACGGAACCGCTTGGCGTCATGCCCCAGCAGCCGGGTCTCGACCGTCAGCAGCTCGCCGGCCTTTACCTCGGCCAGATGGCGGATATGGGTTTCAACCGTATAGGCCGAGCGACCCTGCGCACGGTATTCCGCATCCAGCCCGATATGGATCAGAAAGGCATCGGTCGCGTCACCCAGCACCTGAAGATAACGGAACTCGGTCATATGGCCGTTGTAATCGACCCAGCTACCGGCGACGCGGGCCAGATGAAGACGCAGGGGATAGCCTTCGGCCCGGGCCGGGGCGCGCGCATAGAAACCGTCCTCTTGCGCCCGGACAGTCTGGCCGACGCCCCAATCATTGGCCTTGAGCGCATGAAAGATGCCGACAAGGTTGTCGTCACGGATCCGCTCTAGCTCGCGGATACTGTGATGACCCGATTGCGCGTCGGATTGACCGGCGATGCGGTCGATCAGCGCGTCATCAAGGTCGGGCACATCCATCAGCTTGGTCCAGGGCCATTTCAGCGCCGGGCCGAACTGGCCAAGGAAATGACGCATCCCGGCTTCGCCCCCGGCGATGCGATAGGTCTCGAACAGGCCCATCTGCGCCCAGCGCAGACCAAAGCCAAAACGGATGATATCGTCGATCTCTTCGGTGGTTGCGATACCGTCATTGACCAGCCACAGGGCCTCGCGCCAGACCGCTTCCAGCAGGCGGTCACCGATATGGGCATCAATCTCGCGCGCGATCTGGACCGGCTTCATGCCGATAGCGGTCAGGATTTCGCAGGCGCGGGCCGCCGCCTCTCCGCCACCCACGACCTCGACCACCGGCAAAAGATAGACCGGATTGAAAGGATGGGCGACAAGGATACGATCAGACAGACGCGCACCCTGCCGCAGTTCCGAGGGTTTGAAACCCGAGGTTGATGAGCCGATCAGCGCCGTTTCAGGCGCTGCATCCTCGATCTCGGCAATGATGCGATGCTTGAGATCCAGCCGCTCGGGCACGCTTTCCTGAATGTAATCGGCTTCCCGGACCGCCTCGGCCACCGAGCCCGCCCAATGGATGCGCCCCGGCCGGGGCAAAGGCGCCTGAAACAACGCCTCCCATGCCCGGGTTGCGTTCGCCAGCACCTCTGCGATGATGCGCTGCGCCTCGGGGTGGGGATCATAGACCGCGACATCATAACCCGAGAGGATAAAGCGGGCGATCCAGCCCCCGCCGATGACTCCGCCGCCGATTGCCGCAATCTTCATGCCTGCCACCACCGTTCCACGATCTTCCAGCCATCGAGGAAGCGGTTCGACGCCACCTCGCCATGCGCGACCTTGTCATTGGCCACGTCAATATAGTTCACAAAAATCGGGATGATCGTCCCGCCATCCTGAGAGACCAGCCCCTGCATTTCGCGATACATCTCGGCGCGCAGGCTTTCATCCAGTTCGGCCCGCGCCTTTAGCAGCAGCTCGTTGAAACGCTGGTTATCCCAGTGGCTTTCGTTCCATTCGGCCCCTTTGGCATAGACAAGGCTGAACATGTCATCCTCGGTCGGGCGACCGTTCCAGTAGCTGACGCAGAAGGGCTTTTTCAGCCAGACATTCGACCAGTAGCCGTCGTCCGGCTCACGCTTGACGGTCAGGTCGATGCCCGCCGCCTTGGCCGATTGCTGGAACAGCTGCACCATGTCGAGCGCCCCGACCGAGGCCGCGTCCGAGGCCGAGATCTCGACCTTCAGGCCCTCCATCCCCGCCTGTTTCAGGTAATGCCTGGCCTTATCCGGATCATAGCTGTTCTGGGCCAGATCGGCGGCATAAAAGCGGTTCGCCGGAGCGATGGGGCTGTCATTGGCGATCTGGCCATGACCGCGCAGCACCTTGTCCAGAACCTCTTGCCGGTCGATGGCATATTTCAGCGCCAGCCGCACATTCGGATCGGTAAAGGGCCCCTGATCACAGAACATCGGCATGGTGTAATGGGCTGTGCCCGTCACCTCGACCAGCTGCAGGCCGGGGCGGCGCTGCAACAGGTGCAGCGTGGCCAGATCAGGCGAGTTGATGACATCGACTTCGCCCGTCATCAGCGCATTCTGGCGGGCGGTGGCGTCGTTGATGGTCAGCAACACCGCCTCGTCAAACCAGGCGCGGTCGGGTTTCCAGTAGTCATCGCGGCGCTTCAGCGTGATGCGCACGCCCGGCTCAAAGTTTTCCAGCACATAGCCGCCGGTTCCCAGGCCGGACTGCCAGTCCAGCGTGCCATCCTCATTCGCGGGCATGATGACAAAGTGATAATCCGAGGTCATATAGGCAAAGTCGGCATTGCCCGAGACCAGTTCAAAGATCACCACATTGTCGCCGTCAGCACGGATATCCTTGACCTGTTCAAGCGAGCCCTTGGCACCGGATTTGGTCTGATCGCCGCGGTGGTGGTTGAACGAGGCGATAACATCCCGCGCCGTCAGCTTGCGCCCGTCGGAAAAGGTCACGCCGTCCTTCAGCCGGAAGGTCCAGACACGGGCCTCGGCATCCGGCTCGAACTCGGCCAGTTCGGGGACGGCACGGCCCTTGGCGTCGATCTCGACCAGGTTGTTGCAGACCGCCAGCATCGCCGTCACCACCGGCCCCGCCGCGTAGGTCGCAGGGTCCAGCGTGTCCGAGGTCGCGCCGCCCAGATGGCCGATGCGCAGCCTGCCGCCACGCTTGGCCGTTTGGGCATATGCGCCGCGCGGCAGGATCAGCCCCGCCGCAGCCATCCCCGCCGCGCCGGCCAGAACCCCGCGGCGGGTCAGCCCTTGCCTCGTCAGATTGATACTCATGATGGACCCCCTGTCTTGATGTTATGAATTGGTTCGGTCTGTGGCTCAGCGCCGGGTCAGTTTCAGCTTTTCGCGCACCTCCTGCGGTCCAAGGATCCGGCAGCCCATGGCGGTCAGGATGGTGGTCGCACGCTCGACCAGATCGCCGTTACTGGCCAGCACACCCTTGTCCAGCCAGATGTTGTCCTCAAGCCCGACCCGGACATTGCCGCCGGCCAAAGCGGCCTGTGCCACATAAGGCAGCTGCATCCGCCCGATCGAGAACATCGAATAGACCCAGCCGGGCGGGATATTGTTCACCATCGCCATCAGGCTGTTGGGATCAGATGGCGCGCCATAGGGGATACCCATGCACAGCTGGATCATCACCGGATCGTCAATCAGCCCCTCATCGACCAGCGTCCTGGCAAGCCACAGATGGCCGGTGTCAAAAACCTCGATCTCGGGGCGGACACCCGCGGCCTGAATGCGTGCAGCCATGGCGCGCAGGGTGCCGGGGGTGTTCGTCATGACGTAATCGGCTTCGGCAAAGTTCATCGTGCCGCAGTCAAGTGTGCATATCTCGGGCAGCAACTCTTCGACATGCACCAGACGCTCACTTGCGCCGACGATGTCGGATTGCGGCGACAGGGGCAGGGGCGCTTCGGCCGAGCCAAGCACGATATCGCCGCCCATCCCCGCCGTCAGGTTCAGCACCACATCGACATCGGCCGAGCGCACACGGTCCACCACCTCGCGGTACAGCGCGGGATCGCGCGACGGGGCGCCGGTTTCGGGGTTGCGCACATGCACATGGGCAATGGCCGCGCCCGCTTTCGCCGCCTCGATGCAGGAATCGGCGATTTCTTTGGGCGTGATCGGCACCAGATTCGATTTCTTGTGGCTCTGACCCGAACCCGTCACCGCACAGGTGATGAAGACGTCACGGTTCATTAGTAACTCCGGCAATTTATGGCTTGGAAATCAACGTGACAGCAAATTTGCTGGCATGATTGGCTGATTTCGCCATAATCTTTGCCTATGCCGTCAAAATCTCCGCTGCATCTGACCTTTCTGCTGTTCGATGGATTTTCGAACATGGTGCTGGCCAGCGCCATCGAGCCCCTGCGGGCGGCGCGCGACCTTTCGGGGCAGCGGCTGTTTTCCTGGCAGATCACATCGCTTGACGGAGGGCCGGTGACCAGTTCGTCGCGGCTGGCGATCTCGGTCGATCTGCCGCTGGATCGGGTAGGGGCAACGGATGCGCTGATTCTCGTATCAGGCTACGGAATGCGCGACCATCTGCAGCGCGATTCGGCGCAGGCAGTACTGCGCAAGGCACGTGGCCTGCCGGTCGTGGGTGGTATCGACACCGGGGCCTGGCTATTGGCACGGCTGGGGCTGCTTGCCGGACGCCGCGCCGCCATTCACTGGATGGAGCGTGAGGCGCTGGCCGAGGCATTTCCAGAAATCACAGTGGTTCCAGACCCTTATGCCACCGATGGCAATATCGTCACCTGCGGAGGCGCGCAAAGCGTGCTCAGCTGGTCGTTGGACCTGATCGGCGCGCAGGCAGGTGAGGCGCTGCGCTTTGACGTGGCGAATATGTTTGGCCGGGTCATGGGACGCAGCACCGACCCGGTCGAGTGGCAATTGCCCAGCCGGATGACTGACAGCGCGCTGCCATCTTCGCTGCAGCGCGCCATCGTTGCCATGCGTGAGACGGCCGAGCAGCCGTTGCCCCTGCCCCGGATTGCCGAGCGTGCGGCCCTGTCCACGCGCAGCATGGATCGGCTTTTTCACGCCCATCTGGGCCTGTCGGCAGGCGGATATTACCGGCAGATCCGGCTGTCCCACGCCCGGGCACTGGCTTTGGAAACCCGGCTGACGCTGGGCGAAATCGCCTCGCGTACCGGGTTTTCATCAGCAGCGACCCTGGCGCGGGCCTATCGCCGCGCTTTTGGGGAAACGGTGCGCAAAAGCGCCCCGCGCTAAGGTGCTACCAAAGGTGACGACGCAGAGCGTCGCCCTCTTGCGGGGCCGGAGTGGTATCGCTGCGTGCATCAGACGCGCCGATATCGCGCAAAAGATGGGGCGGCAGTTCGGCCAGCGCCTTGCGGGTTTCGGGATGATCCAGCGCCGCCATGCGGTCAGGGCATGAGGATAGGCCGGGCTTATCCCGGCGCAATACACCGAACAGCATCCTGGCCAGTCCCGAGAACAGCGGACGTTGACGCTCGCATGCAAGATTGTCGGACATTTAAGTCCTCCTTTCGGTGATCGTTATTGAACAATGACCTGATCATGCTAGGTTTCCTCGACGATGGCCAACAAAGCCTCAGTACGCTTTCATAAGGCAGGCTTATGTCTATTCCCCCGCTTGCCGCCCTGCGCGCCTTTGAGGCGGTGGCGCGGCACCTGAGCTTTACCCGCGCCGCACAGGAGCTGGGCATGACCCAGGCGGCAGTCAGCTATCAGATCCGCCTGCTGGAAGAGCGGCTGGGCATGCCGCTGTTTCTGCGCAAACCGCGCGGAATCACCCTGACCGAAACGGGGGCATTGTTTGCCCGCCCGACCATTGATGCCTTTGACATGCTGCGCGAGGCTTTTGCCGATCCTTCGGCAGATTCGGTCTCGACCCTGTCGATCTCGACCGTGCCGACTTTTGCCGGGGCCTGGCTGTCGCCGCGGCTGGGCAAATTCCAGATGAACCACCCCAACCTTGCCGTCAGACTGGAGACCAGCGACAATCTGGTCGATTTCGGGCGCGAGGATATCAGCGTGGCGATCCGCGCCGGTGACGGAGACTGGCCCGGGCTGGAATCACATTTCCTTATGTCGATCGAGTACACGCCCATGCTGTCGCCTGAACTGGCGAAAAAGCATGACCTGCGTGAACCCGCCGATCTGCTGAAACTGCCGCTGCTGGATCGGGTTGACCCGAACTGGGCGGTGTGGATGCGCGCGGCAGGGGTGGATTTCTGGGAAACGCCGCCGCGCCCCGGCCTGACCCTGTCGACAGACCTGCACGAGGCGCGGGCGGCGCTGGAGGGTTACGGCGTGGCACTGCTGACGCCGCGCTTTTTCCGGTTTGAGCTGGCAACCGGCAGCCTGATCCAGCCCTTTCCGCTGGTGGCGCAGAACGGCCGCAGCTTTTGGCTGGTCTATCCCAAAGGCCGCCGCAACCGTCCCGCTATCCGCAAGTTCCGCGCCTTTCTGCTGGACGAAATATCCTGCGATCCGGCCTAGGCCGGCTGACCCTGCCCGGGCCGGTGATCGTGGGGCAACGGAAACAGCCGGTCGTAAGCGATGTTAAAGACAAAGTTATAGACCAGATAGAACGCCACGATGAACAGATCGAGCATGAGCGTCTGCCACAGCGTCATGCCCAGATACCACGCCATCGGCGGCAACAGCATGATCAGCAAACCCAGCTCGAACAGCATCGTATGCAACAGGCGGTGGTGAACCGCCTTTTGGACATGCCCGACCCAGCGCCGCATGGCATGGTCGAAACCAAGGTTGAAGACAAAATTCCAGACCGTCGCCGCCGTCGCCGCGCCTACGCCGACGACGCCCATGTCGAGCATCGGTTTGTCATAGATCCAGGCGGTCAGCGGGGTGACAATCACCAGACCGATCAGCTCGAAGCTGATGGCGTGCCGTACGCGGTCTGGAAAACTGCGCATCGTCATAATGATTCCTCGTTATTGCTTGATGCGCTTTCTATCTGTATTTCCCGGAATACCAAGTTAGATACCATCTGATTTTCTGATAGATGACTGTCACACTGGATCAATTGCAGGCTTTTGTCGCCACCGCCGAAAGCGGCTCGTTCTCGGCCGCCGGACGGGCGCTGCGCAAGGCTCAGTCGGCAATCAGCACACAGGTATCGAACCTTGAAGACGACCTTGGGATCGAACTTTTCAGCCGCCAGGGCCGCAACCCGGTCCTGACCCCGGCCGGCGAACGGCTGCTTGCCGAAGCACGGGTGGTGCTGGACCGGCGCGAGCATCTGATTGGTGTCGCCGCCAGTTTCACCGCCCATGTCGAGCATCGGCTGGTCGTTGCCGTGGACGAGCTTTATCCGGAAAAGCCTCTGGCTGCACTATTTGCCGATTTCGCCGCCCACTTCCCGCATGTAGAGCTGGAGCTGCTGTTTCCGATGATGGAGGACGTCAGCCGGCTGGTGCTGGATGGCAAGGCCGATATCGGCGTGATGTGGCGGCAGGAGATTCTGCCGGCCGAGATCGGCTTTCACACGCTGGGCTGGGTGCCGCTGCAACTGGTCTGCGGCAAGAATCACCCTTTGGCCAATGGCGCGATTGATTTCGAAGAACTCAAGCGACACCGCCAGCTTATGGTTGCGGTCCGCAGCGAAGGCCCGGAAAAACAGCGCCTGCGCACCGCGGCCGAGGTCTGGTGGGTCGAAAGCCACTGGGTGATCCTGCAACTGGTCCGGCAGGGTATCGGCTGGGCTTTGGTCCCTGACCATATCATCGAGAACTCTCCCGTCCGCGAGGATCTGGTCATACCGCCGCTGCGTTTTGACGGGGCCGACTGGCCGGTTGCGCTGGAGATGGTCTGGCACAAGCAGCGGCCCAGCGGACCGGCGGCGCGATGGTTGCGCGAACGCTTTGCCGCCATGCGCATCAGCGGCCTGCCGGGTTAAGACCTAGCAATAGGGCCGGGTCGAAACCGCCCCGACCCGCAGCCTGCGCCGCAGCGTCCGCGACCCCCAGTCGACCAGCGCCGTCAGCAGCATCATCGCCACGACCAGCATCGCCGCGCGATCAAAACGCAAGGTGGCAATGGCACTATCGACATAAAAGCCCAGCGTGGCGATGCCCAGAATGCCCAGGATCATGCTTTCACGCAGGATGATCTCGCCGCGATAGAACAGATAAGCAATCAGCCCGGACGAAACACGCGGCACCAGCTCATAGGCATATAGCCCGGCGCCCTTCGGGCGGTCGGGACGCAGGCCGGGCACGATCCTTGTCGCCTCCCGGCCGATCAGATGAGCGATGATCGCACCATTGTGCAGCCCCAGCGCCAGCACCGCCGGCAGCATCGAGGGGCCAAAGACCTGCACCCCGACAAAGACCAGCATATATTCCGGGGTAGAGCGCAGGATCACCAGCACCACATGGCCAAAGCCCGAGCCGATCCTGCCAGCCAATGCCGGAACGATCAGCGGAAAGGCAAAAAGCGCGATGATGCCGCACAGAACAAAGGCCAGATAGCTGACCAGCACCGTCGCCCATGCCCCCGGCAGCACCTCGTGTGAGACGAGCCGCCACAGCCAGTCGCCAAAGGCGCGCCAAGTTCCGGCCGCGCCCGGATCAGCGCCTCGCAGAGGGGCCGGGACCATATCGACCCCGATCAGCTGCCACAGACCGGCAGCCGAGACCGGCCCTTGCGACAGTGAGGCGAGATAGGCCAGCGCGCCCAGAACATAAAGCGGCACCAGCCTGCGACGCAGCCACAGCGACTGGCTGAGGATCAGCGCATAGGTCAGCAAAAGCACGGCCGCCGCACCGTCGTAACGGCCTTGTTTGAACAGGGTATCAAGCTCAAACCCCAGCGTCGGCAGGCCGACAAAGCCCAGCACCGCGCTGGAGCGGATGCCGCATTCGATACGATAGCAGAAATAGCTCCAGAATGCCGGCAGGCTGGGCACCAGCCGCGCATAGATCAGCCCCGAAAGAGTCATTCCGCGCCCGGGCAGGGCGTCACGCGGGCGCGGGTCAGCCTCGTCAAGGATTTCGCCAAACACCTTGGCAAATATGCCGCTATAGGACAGCGCCAAGGCCAGCACCGCCGCGATGGGTTCGGGCCCGGTCACCGTCATGATGAACAGCGCCCAGATCAGCTCATGCACGCTGCGCAGGGACAGCGACAGCATCCTGACCGCACGCCAGCGCCAAAGCAGTGCCATGGCAAAGCCCGCAACCGCGCCAATGGCGACGCCGCCAAAGGCCACGGTCAGCGTCAACAGCAGCGCCTGCCCCAGGTTTTCCAGCGCCGCGAAATCGGGGCGGGCAAAGCCCATCGCCAGTGCCTTGAGCACCGCCCCGGGGGACGGCGCGCTGATCTGCAAATCGGCCGCGAACAGTGCCAGCGCGGCCAGCGTCAGCGCGATCCAGACGACCTGCAACCGGCGCAGGGACGGCTTGGCCTCGCGCTCAGCGGGCATAGAGATGGTCGATGTCGGCAGCATTCTGTTCGCCTGCCGGCATGTCAAAGATGATGCACCGGTCCTTTAGCCCGACCAGTCGCGTGCAATATGCCTGCGCCAGCCCGACATCATGCAGCGAGATCACCGAAGTCGGAAAACGTGAGATCAGCGTCGCCAGCACCTCAGGTGCCTGCTTTTCATCCAGCGCCGAGACAGGCTCATCCGCCAGCAGCACCTCGCCACCGCCATGAATGGCCCGCGCCACGGCGGTGCGCTGGCGCTGCCCGCCCGAAAGCCGCTCGACCGGCTGATCAACCGGCGGCTCAAGCCCCAGTTCGCGGGTCAGTTCGGCAACTTCGGCCCGGTCGCGACGAAAGGGACGCAACAGCGTGACCAGATTGTATAGCGCCGAATGACGATGCAGGCGGCCCATATGGACGTTGTGAAAAAGGCTTAGCTGCGGGACCAGCGCATTGTCCTGGGGGACCAGTGCCACCTCTTTTCCCGCGACCATGGCCTTTTCGCGGATCGCCGCCAGCAGCGTCGATTTGCCCGCCCCGCTGCGGCCAAGCAGTGCCACACGCTCACCCTGCCGGATCGTCAGGGTAACGTTTTCCAGCACCACAGCGGGGCCATAGGACAGGGTTTGCCCACGCAGCTCGATCATGGGCGGCCTTCAGTCCAAAAGATCAAGCTGGCGCGCGACCTCTTCGATGGGCTGGTAATCGGCATTGCTCGCCGCGATAAAGCGGCTGCGCGGAAAGGCGCCAAGGATCTCGGGGTCATCCATCCCAAGGATCGCCGTGGTCAGCCGCTCGGTAAAGCCCGCGCCAAATTTCTCATCAGCATCGCCGCGCAGGGTAAAATTGTAGTCGGGATAGGCCGGAGTGCGCCAGATCACCGGGACCTCGGCCGGATCGACCTGCCCCTTTGCCACCATGTCGTCATAGGCGGTGAAGTTGACCGCGCCGATCTCATAGGCGCCGCTTTGCACCAGCTCGACGGTTTTGGTGTGATCGCCCGAAAATCCGACCCGGGAAAAGAACTCTTCCGGCGCCACCCCGGTGTTCCGCCTGATCTCATATTCCGGCATCAACCGGCCCGAAGTCGAGGTCTTGGCACCAAAGGTAAAGCTGCGCCCCTTGGCGGCCATGGGGAAGTCCGGCCCCTCAGTCAGGCCGGCCGCCTTATTGGCAATGAAATAGCTGACGAAACGCGCATCCTCTTCGCCCTGCGCAATGGCGACCGAGCCTGGCAGCGCCAGCCGCGCCTGCACGCCCGACAATCCGCCGAACCACGCAAGCTGGATCTGATCGTTGCGAAAGGCCACCACAGCGGCAGGGTAGGATTTCACCGGAACGAACTCGACCGGAACGCCCAGCTTGTCGGACAGATATTCGGCAACCTTGGTGAAGCGGCCCATCAGCTTGGTTGCGTCCTCGTCGGGGATGGCCGAAAAGCGCAGCACCTCGGCAGCGCGGCTGGCAAGCGGGGCAAGCGCCGCAGCGGCGGCCAGGCCCCCGACGAGTTGCCGGCGATTAAGACGGAATTCCATGGTTCGTCCTCCTGTCCAAGGAAGGGTTGGGATGCGCCCTTTGCCACACTAACCGCAACGGACTCAAGCCGAAGGCGCGACGAGAGTCAGTCGGCCCAGCTGAGCAAGAAAGGGCTCTGCGTTTTCAAGACAGCGCAGATCCAGCAGGAACCGGTCCTTGTGGATCCGCCCGATCACCGGCAGTGGCAGTTCGCGAAACGCCCGCGCGATAGCTTGGGCCGAAACGCCGCCGATCCCGTCAAAAGCCAGCCCCGCGCTTGGCAGCAGATCCACCGGCCGCGCCCCGCTGCCGATCTGGCTAAGGCATTCGATGACCGAGACCCCGGCCCACCCGGCAACCGCCGTCCCGACCTGCGGGCACAACCATTCGGCCAGGGCACGGATCTCATCCGTGGGGCGGGTCAAAAGGCGCAGGGTCGGGATCTCGGCCCGGGCGCGTTCAGGATCGCAGTGGCTTTGCAGTGTTGCGGTCAGCGCGGCAAGGATGATCTTGTCCACCCTCAGCGCCCGTTTCAGCGGGTTGGCGCGCATACGGGCGATCAGCTCACGCGAACCGGCGATGATGCCGCATTGTGGCCCACCCAAAAGCTTGTCACCGCTAAAGGTGACCGCATCAGCCCCATCACTGATCGCTTGCCGCGCCGTCGGCTCGGCAGGCAACCCAAAAGCGCCCAGATCCAGCAACGAGCCGCTACCAAGATCAATCAGGAAGGAGATGCCCTGTCGCCGCGCGAGTGCTGCCAGATCGGCCTGAGGCACCTCGGCCGTAAAGCCCTCGATTGCGTAATTGCTGGCATGAACCTTCATGAAGGCGGCAGTTTCTTCGTTCACAGCCTGAGCATAGTCACGCAGATGGGTGCGGTTGGTGGTGCCGACCTCGTGCAAGCGGCAGCCCGCGCGGGCCATCACATCAGGGACGCGAAATGCGCCGCCGATCTCGACCAGCTCGCCACGAGAAACGACGACCTCGCGCCCCAGCGCCAGTGTGTTCAGCATCAGCATGACCGCCGCGGCATTGTTGTTCACCACGGTCGCGGCCTCGGCCCCGGTCAGGCGGCAGATCAACGCCTCGACATGGCTGTCGCGGTCGCCGCGTGCGCCCTGATCAAGGTCGTATTCCAGATTGGTCGCGCTGATCATCGCCTGACAGGCCGCCTCGGCAGCCCGCTGCGACAGCAGGGCACGGCCCAGATTGGTATGGTTGACCGTGCCCGTCAGGTTCAGCACCGGTCGGAGCGAGGGCTCGGCCTGCTCTGCCAGCCGCTCGGCACATTCGGTTAGCAGATTGCCGGCTGCTGCCTGACCCTGTCCGATCGCCCGCCGCCGGTCCTGAAGCAGGCTGCGCAGCGTCTCGACCACGGCGTCGCGTCCGTGATTGGCGATAAGGCGCAGGATCTCGTCCTGACGCAAGAGTTTGTCGATCGAAGGCAGGGCGCTGCGAGGATCCATGGCTGTTCTGATCTTGCTGGGAACGGGCTGCGCGTGGGGTTCCAGAGCATGCCCCCGCCGCGTCAACTTGCGGTCTTGGGGGCGGGCTTGTCAATCTTGGGGGCCAACCCATGTTGCAGGCCGATCTGCATCACGACCATGGCGCCCTTGTCGGGGTCTATCGCCGCATGTGCTGTCAATCGGCGTTGCATGGTGGCCCCTTATCGGCGTCGCAAAGGGACCCCTCTGGCGATGTGGTGAGCAGGCCCGTGGCGGCGTAGCTTTCCATCTGGCGCAGCCGACGCGGGCCTGCGTTTTGGAGGTCGGTCAGGCTCGTGTATTGATGCGCCAGCTGTCGTTTCCGGTTTCGACGATGTCGCAATGGTGAGTGAGACGGTCGAGCAGCGCGGTGGTCATCTTCGCGTCTCCGAAGACGGTCGGCCATCCTGCGCTCACTAGTGGACAAGATCGTGCTGACGCCGGGGGAGGATCGGATCGAGATCGACGTTCAGGGCGATCTTGCCGGAATCCTTACGCTTTCGGCGCAACGCAAAAACCCCGCGGCGGATGCAGCGGGGTCGCAATTATCGTTGGTTGCGGGGGCACGCAACTACCGATACCAACATTTGTTGGAGATTGCGATCTAGCAAGGTTCAACAGAGAGTGAGGTGGTGCCGGTTTCTGAGACAGGGGCATAAGGTGGATCGACCGATGAAAAGGACGATCCAGCATGAAGACACGCAGACGGTTTACGGCCGAGTTCAAGGCCAAGGTCGCGCTTGAGGCGATCCGCGGCGAGCGGACGATTTCGGAGTTAGCCACGAAACACCAGCTTCATCCCAACCAGATCACGCAGTGGAAGCGGCAGGCCATCGAGAACCTGGCCAAGGCGTTCGACGACAAGGCTTCCGACGCACAGGTCGGCCGGGAGGCCGAGGTCACGAAGCTGCACGCCAAGATCGGCCAGCTCGTCGTCGAGCGCGATTTTTTGGCCAAAGCCTTCGATCGCTGAGCCTGG